>CAKZQX010000001.1 GCA_937141995.1 uncultured Chloroflexaceae bacterium
GGCCGAAGTTGCGCCGGAAGATGTAGTGCCCCGCGAGTTGCTGTTTGTGTACGACCGTAGCGGCTCGATGGGCGGTGACAGCATTGTGCAGGCGCGCAACGCTCTGCGGGCCTGCCTGCGGGCACTCAACCCCGGCGATACCTTCAACATCTTCCCCTTTGATAACCGGGTGGAGTTGTTTGCGCCGCAACCGCTGCCTTTCACCCAGGAAAACGTGGACCGGGCGGATGCCTACCTCGAACAGATCAATGCCCGGGGCGGGACGGAAATCCTCAAAGCGCTGCAGACGGCCCTGGATCAGCCGCGTGATGCCGAGCGCCTGCGCGTGGTGGTGTTTATGACCGATGGCGCGGTGGGCAATGAGGAGCAGGTGTTGCGCACATTGCGCCGCTCCCTGAACGAGGCGCGGGTCTACGCTTTTGGCATCGGCTCGGCGGTCAACCGTTATCTGCTGGATAAACTGGCCGAGGTGGGCCGCGGCAGCGTCGAGTATATCTTCCCCGGTCAGGCCATCGAGGAAGCGGTGCAGCGCTTTCAGAACCGCGCAGCCTTCCCGGTGCTGGTTGATCTGGCGCTCGACTGGGGCGGCGCACGCGTGGCCGATGTCTACCCGGACCCCCTGCCGGATCTCTACGCCGGTCAGCCGTTGACCCTGCTGGCGCGCTTCCACAGCAGCGGTCACTCCCAGATCCGGCTTATGGGTCGCACCCCGCAGGGACACTATACGCAGACGCTAGATCTGGAATGGCCCACCGCCACGCCCGACCGGGGCGCGCACTGGACCACGCTGCCGCAGGTCTGGGCGCGGGCGCGGCTTGATGCGCTGCTGACCCGCGAGCGTGACGTTCCTGAGCGGCAGAGTAAGCTACGGCAGGAGATTATCAGCCTGGCGCTGGAGTATAACCTGCTCAGTCCCTACACAGCGTTTGTGGCAATCGAGCAGCAGCAACACCCGGAACGTGAGACGGCCGCGCCGGTGCGGGTGCCCATTCACCTGCCGCAGGGTACGCGCCGTGCGGCATTTGAGCCGCATCCAGCCGTAGCAAGTCCTGGTGCGGGGGCCGGCGCAATGTTCTTGAGCATGGCTGCACCACCGCCATCACCTGCATCCTCTCCCGCGCCGCAGGGCCGGGCACGTCGCAGTGGGATGCTGCAACGGATAGGCGATACCATGACTGGTATGTTGGGCGGTCAGGCTCAGAGTCCCGCGCCTGTGCCGCGTGCTGAGGCAGGTGCGGACTGGTTATCCGGCTCGGCAGCGCAACCCGCCGGGAGTGCCGATCAACCAGCCGCACCCGGTCAGGCCGACCTGCCGGCAGAGACGCGCTACGATCTGGCGCTGCACTACCTGGCGCGCACGCAGGGTGTCAGCGGGGCGTGGGACGAGTCGGGCGTGGCGACGGCGCTGGTGCTGCTGGCCTTCCTGCGGGGTGGGCACAGTGACCGGGCCGGCAACTTCCGGCCGCAACTGACGCGGGCCGTGCGCTGGCTGGTGGCGCAGGCCAGTAGCGTTTCGGTCGCTCCGGTGGTCGCCTGGGCACTGGCGGAACTGGCCGCGCAGACCGGAGCGGTGGCCCACGCTGCCGCGCGGGACGCTGCCCTGGCGCATGCCACCCCGGTTGATGCACTGGATCAGGCATGCCTGAAGCTGGCGCAGGCACGGGCAGCGGGAGCGTCCTCCGTGCCGGATCAGAACCTGCCGCCCGCCAGTCTCCCGGCTACACTCGCCAACCTGGATGCGCGCGGTGCATTGGCGCCGGCGCTGGCGCTCTGGGGCGGCGTGGACGTGGCGGCGAGCATCTCCGATGCGCCGGCAGCATACCAGCAATCGGGCGGGAGGAACGCCGGGGCGGTCATACCGCCGGGCCACACGACCGACCGTCCGGATAGCCGGATCTTTGTGGCGACGGCGGTGGGCGCTATCGCGTGGCATAAGTGACATGAGTTACGTGGTCGTCCATGCGCCGGTTGGGATGCGCCTCCGGCAGGGTGCGGCGTTCCGTTTTTGTTTCCAAACCATGTTGTACGTTGTGCAACATGGTTTGGAAACAACGATAAAAAGTACCATGCTGCCACAGGCGAATCCAACCTTTATCGGGCGCAACGGCTCAGGTTGATCGGCCAACGCGTAACGTGAGTGAGTAAGGTACCATGTTGCACAAATCACAATATATGCTATGCTGATGCTCACCTATTCGCCGGTACCATCAGTTTCAGGGCGTAGTCCGTTGACGCTTCCTCGCGCAGATGCGCTATGCCGATATGCCCCCGGGCGCTACGGTCAATCTACCGGGTCGCCCGGGTCTGCCTATGAGAGGACATTGTGGACAAAATCATGGTTGTCAAAGTCGGCGGGAACGAACTGGATGATCCCGTGTTTTTGCAGGAGTTGTGCGCCACGCTGGGCGCGCTGGATCAGCCGCTGGTGCTGGTCCACGGGGGCGGCAAAGAGATCAGCGCCGCGTTGGAGCGCTACGGTCAGGAGGTTCGCTTTATTGATGGAGTGCGGGTAACGTCACCTGAGAGTATGGCGATTATGGAGATGGTGGTGTGTGGCAGCATCAACAAGCGGATCGTCTCCCGGTTGAGTGCGGTGGGGCGGCAGGCATTGGGACTGAGTGGCGTAGACCTGGGTCTGCTGCGCTGCACACCTTACCGTCCCGATGGCGTGGATTTCGGGCGCGTCGGCAGTATTACCTCGGTTGATGTACCGGCGTTGCGCACCCTACTTGATCAGGGCTGGTTGCCGGTGCTGGCACCGGTGGCCCTGGGACAGGATGATAATCTGGCGTATAATATTAATGCTGATCATGTTGCTTTGGGCGTTGCCGCGGCACTGGCGGCAGAGCGCGTCGCCACAGAACTGGTATTTGTGAGCAATGTGCCGGGGGTTTTGCGCGCGGGCCAGGTTGTTCCCCAACTCACCGCAGCCGCGATTGAGCAGCAGATTCAGGCGGGGGAGATCCGGGGCGGGATGATTCCCAAGGTCCGCTCCGCGTTGACGGCGCTGGAGCGAGGTGTTACCACTGCGCGTATCACCAACCTGGCGGCCCTGGCAGTCGGTGGCACGCGCATCGTCCGACAGCAACAGCCTGTATAATCAGTTACCGGAGTTACGCGGTGGGCATGCAAACTGGACGTTTCACCAGATGGAAGTCGGATTTACCGGCGACAGCATGGGATGGTCGGTCTTTTGCACAACAATGTTGCACAACGTGCAACATTGTTGTGCAAAAGCAGAGAATCTTCTGCCCTGCCGGAGGCGACATGTCCTTCCGGGTCAGTGACTGCGTAACTGCTTTCAGTTACCGGAGTTACGCGGTCGGTCCAAACCAGGTGTCTGCCTGGACTCATGGCCCGTTTGAACGCGCACTGCGTACGTCCTGTCAGTTAACTTTTGGCGCTATAACGATGGACCACGCCGATGTGCTTGTCTGCGATCAAGCGACCGTGGCCCCATCGATACAATTGATACCAATCCAGGAACAACCAGATCATGATAAGCGACTCCGAAATTCACTATGTTGATGCCGGTGATATCTTTCGCAACCTCGAGCCGGAGCAGCGGGAACAGATTGAGCGACTGCTTAGCTACAAGACCTATCCGGCGGGACAGATCTTCCATTCCCCCGATGAGTATGGTGAACAACTCTTTGTATTGCGCGCAGGACAGGTGCGGCTCTACAAACTCTCAACCGAGGGCCGCGCCCTGACTCTGGCCGTGCTGGAGGCGATTACTATCTTTGGCGAGATGACCCTGGTGGGTCAGTGGATGCATGATACCTTCGCCGAGGCGATTACGGAATGCACCATTGGGATTATTGATCGGGAAGCACTGCGCCAGATCTTGCAGGACTATCCCCAGGTTGCACTCAGCTTTATGGAAATTATGGGGCAGCGGCTCCACGCGATAGAGAATAAACTGGCCGATATTGCCTTCAAGAGTGTTCCGCAGCGGCTGGCCTCGGTGCTGCTCAACCTGGCGGACATATCCGGTGCGCCGGCGCAGGCTGATACTCCACCGGCGGTGATGCGCTACACGCACCAACAACTGGCCGAGATGGTCGGCTCATACCGCGAGACGGTGACCAAAGCGATGGGCGAGTTTCGGGAAGCCGGGCTGATTCGCGTCGAGGAAGAGACGGTCTACCTGACTGACCTGCCGGAGTTACAGCGACTGGCAAATCGCTAAACATGCAAAGTACGAGGAGTTGCTGGAACCCACCACCGGCAACTCCTCATTGCTGTGGTTGAATCTGCTGCAGCAGCGTGGGGAAAATCAGTTACCCTGCTGCGCTACCCGGTTGGTACGCGGCAGCACCGGCACAACGCTGTTATGCGCGCTTGTGGGCAATTAAGACTGCTGCTGCGGTTTCTGCTCAGCGTAGCGGTCTGGTTCTTCGTCCCGCAGAATCGGCCACCAGGAAAAGATCTGCCGGGCGCGTATGCCGATCCAGGCCCACAGCACGCCTTGCAGAATAACCAGCACGACAATCAGCAACAGGCTGAACGAGACAACATCCATAACGGTGTAACCTCTCTTTCTTGCTTGACTAAGGAACGGTGCGGTTGCGTTTACGTGGAATGAAAACGCGCGAGTGGATTGAATACCATAAGTATAACGTATTTTGGTCATATTTGCAATAGATTGCTATTGTGTAAATTGCAGCTTTGCATGCGGCTTATGGAGCGAAGCCCGACGCGCCGCCTTCCCAACAGGCACAATTGGGCATAAGAAACGGTTGAATCGGGCAGAGAGCAAGGGTGGGCGTAGGTATTATCCGGTTCACCGGCACGTATCACACTGCCGGTGTGCTATAATCGCACCGGGAGTTTTGTTCACAAATGAAAATTTTCTTGCACAAACCAGGTTGCCGGCTTTGACACTTCTCGACACACAGATTGCTGCCCTCCTCGAAAAACATCACCTGGGGCCGCTCCGGCGCTGGCGGCCGGTTGTCCGTGCCGGAATCATTCCAACCTATATTGTCAATGGTACACTGGTGCTGCGGTTCGATAACCGGGAACCGGCACGGGTGCGCCTGCACAAAGAAGCCGCGCTCTACCAGCGCCTCGCAGCCGCGACCGAACTGCCCGTGCCACGCGTGCTGGCCCTCGACACATCGCATGCAATTCTGCCCTATGATGTTATCATACTGGAGTGGCTGCCGGGAGTGCCCGCCCTCGATATCTGGAAGCAACTGGATCTGATGGCGCAGCAGCAGATTTCGTATGACCTGGGGCAGGCGCTGGCCCGGCTTCACAACGTCACCTGCTCCGGCTATGGCGGCTTTGACCGGCAGTCCGGCGAGCTGGGCTATGCCACCGACTGGCAGAGCTACCTGCTGGATCGGGCCGCCGAGACACTGGTGGTATTATGGCAGTATGAAGGACTGCCCGCGCCCCTGCTGGACGGTGCCGAGCGGTACCTGCTACGTACGTTCATTCCGGTGATGCCGCCGGTGGTGGTGGTGCATGGCGACTTTGGGTTGCACAATGCGCTGGTAGAACAGCGAGGTGCAACCTGGCGGCTCACTGGCCTGATCGATTTTGAGTGGGCGCTGGCGGCCGATTCTACCTACGAGTTTGCTACCGGCCTGCTGATCGAGCCGGACGAGGTCAACCCGCTGCCGGCGTCGTTTCTGGCGGGCTATCGCAGTGTGCGGCTCCTGGATACGGATTGGGTGCAGCGGAGCACGGTCTACCGCCTGATCTATCATCTGACGTTGTGTGGTCTGGTCTGCCGCCACTATGATGGCGATCCGCAGATGATGCGCTACCATCGCAGTATGATTGTCGATATTCTCAAAGCCTGTGTGTAAAACCGGATAGGGGGAGGTTATGTCCCATGTTGTCGGTATCTCCGAAATTGTCCTCTGGACCGCTGACCAGCAACAGTCAGTGGCATTCTACCGCGATCTGCTGGGGATGCGTGTAATTTCGCCGCCGGAACTGCCCAATGTCTTTTTGCAGGTGGGTGAGGGCAATGCGGGTATCCCGCAGATGATTGTTCTGGTGCCCAAACCCGATGCGATCAAGGCTCAGCCGGCCGGCTATCAATTGCACCATCTTGCGCTGGAACTGCCGGCGGAGCAGTTTGACGCGCAGCATGCGGCACTGGTGGCGGCGGGCTACCAGCCGCGCGACGGCAAGCACCCGGTGCTTGCCGGCCGCACGATGTATGTTGATGATCCCGACGGCAACGAGGTCGAGTTTATCTGCCGCGCCGCAGCAGCATAAGGGTAATGAGCGGAGTTACACGGTGAGGGTTTGAACCACGAACGCCGCGAAATGAGCGAAAAACGCGAAACGACCAGTGCTGCTCTGCGTTCCGCGATCACTGACCCGGAAGCGTATTTCACCTCCGGCAGGGCGGAAGACTCCATATCTTTTTCACAAAAATTCACTTTGTGAATTTTTGTGAAAAAGAAAAAATGTACCATGCTGCCGCAGGCGGTCTGTGTTTCATCTGGTGAAACGCTCAGTTTGATCGTCCACCGCGTAAGTCGTGTCAATGAGAGGAGCGTGGAATGGGAAGAGCAATGACGCGTTATCTGTTCCGACTACTGCCGGTAGCGCTGCTGCTACTGCTGGTAGCACCGGCCCTGGCCCAGGGCACCCTGATCATTCAGGATGCAACGGGCAACTTGAACCGGGGCGACATCGAAGCCGCCGCCGAACCACTGCTGGACCGGGGTGCTACGGTGGCGATTTATCTGGAGCAGGAGGGCAGTGAAACCGGGTTCCTCCAGAACCTGGAAGCCGACGGGTTGGTCCGCGATGGGCAGGCGCAGGTGCGCATGATAGCAATCTATGTCGCCCTGGATGAACGTTATAGTGCGATCCGGTTTGGTGATGCCTGGAATGAAGCTCTCGCTATCAACGAAAACTATGAGAATATTCGGGAGGCGGAGCTTAACCCGCAACTGGCGGAAGGTGATTTCACCCAGGCCTATGTCAATGCCCTCCAGTCCATAGATGCGTATATCGAAAACCCACCACAGCCGGGGGGCGGCACCCAGGTTAATGTCAATTTTATTCCGATTGTGATCGGCGTGTTTGTGCTGCTGGGTCTGTTTGTCGGCTGGGGCGTCTTCAGTCGCCGCCGGGCCGCCGGCCGGGCGCTGGCCGATGCACGCCGGCGCATGGAGGAGGCACGCCAGGGGGCCGGGTCAGCTATTACCGACATGGGGCGGCAACTCAAGACCGCTCAGGAGAAGGCGCAGTTTGACCAGGTTTCCTATGGCCCGGCGGATGTGGAGCGCCTGGCGCAGACGCAGCGCGAAATCGAAATGCGCTTTGCCGATATCCAGGGGCGCTTCGATGATCTGCAGGAGGCGCTGGAGCGGCGGGCCGA
>CAKZQX010000002.1 GCA_937141995.1 uncultured Chloroflexaceae bacterium
TGCTTATAGTGCAGGCTGGCAACTGAGGTAGCCGCAGTCAGTCGCCCCAGCAGCATGGCAATCAGCGGCCAGACGGCAAAAGTCACCAGCGCCAGCCGCCACTCCAGGTAGAAGAGCATCAGCAGATTGATCACCAGCGCCACCGCTGCTACACAACCATGCATAAACTGACGTGTCAGCCCCTGTTCAATCGTAACCAGGTCGCCGGAGAAACGCGCCAGAATATCACCCATACGGCTGCGCGTGTAATACTCCAGCGAGAGCTGCTGCAGATGTTCAAACATGCGCAAGCGCAGATCGTTGAGGATGTGCGCGCTGGTGCGGGCGGTCAAATGTTCGGCCAGAGCGGCGGCAATGGCGGCGACGACAAACCCACTCGCCAGCGCGATCAACACAACGTTGAGCGGCAGGCCGGCCGCCGGGGTCTGGATGCCGTCAATGATCAGCTTGAAGCTGAGCGCAAACAGCGTATTAAAGAGTTCAAACAGCAGCAGCGCCGACATAATCAGGGTTGCCGGTAACCAGTAGGGTCGCCAGTATGCGACTGCGTGCTTGAGGATTGTCCGCAGGCCAAAGGTGGATTGCGGGGACTGTTTGTGTTTGAGCACCATAAAGAACTCCTCTTTTTTCACGCGTTACGCGGTCCCTGAACGGGAACAGCATCTTGCCTCCGGCAGGGTGGTACCGGACATCCTTGTTGGAAAACGTTGTGCAAATTCTGTGTGAACAAGGAAAAAGTACCATGCTGCCGCAGGCGACTCTGGCATTCATCGGGGCAAACGTCGGTTTGCCCACTTAACCGCGTAAGTCGTGTTTATGAACGTGCCAATGGTTCAACGTTATCGGAGGCCGGCAGTGGCGGCTGATAGCACCGTCTTCCAGAGCGGCTTCTGGGAGGCAGCCATGGAGATTTCTACCTGGCCCAGGAGTATGTTGATTAGCTTTTGCCTGTATGCAACGCGGCGGTCCACAGCGCGGATAAGCTGATTAAGCACCCAGCGCGAGCCAATCAGCCGTTGACGGCGCCGGCAGTAGACAAACAGCGGCTGGAAATGTTCGCGCAATACTCCGTCGTAGCACTGCAATGCCGGTTGTGACAGATCGCCCGTGCGGAACAGTTCGATGAGATGCGCGGCTGCCAGTTTGCCTGACTCCAGCGCATAATCGATGCCCTCGCCGGTGATCGGGTTGACCAACCCCGCTGCCTCGCCGACGGCCAGCACCCGCTCGCCCACGGTTGGCGCGGTGGCAAAATCGGTGCGCAGGGGATAACTCTTCACTGGCCCCCCCTGCCGCGCGCCACTCAGTAGCGCTTGGATTGCCGGCGTGGCGATGAAGTGGGCAAAATCAGCGGACTTTCCGGAGCGACCGGTGCCATTTTGCGCGGCGCGCAGGCTGCCGATACCGATATTAGCACTGGATTCACTTAGCGGAAACACCCAGCCATAGCCGGGCAGCGGCACGCCGTTGAAGTGAAATCGCAAATGCCGGCTGAGATCGGGGATATCTTCAAAGTAGGCCCGCGCGGCCACAATGGTGTGGGGAGGTTGCTGGAGCAACCCGGCCTGCAGCAGTAGCTTTGGGCTGGCTCCGGTAGCGATCACGGCCAGCCGCCCCGTGAAGGCAACCGTTCCGCCTGCCTGCCGTGCGCGCACCAGGATGCCGCTGCTGGTCGTTTCGATGGCGGTCACATGGGTTTGGCCCTGAAAGCGAGCCCCACTACGGATGGCGCGTTCGCAGATCGCGGCATCAAGGATCAGGCGCGGCACCACGAGCGCATAATCGGGGCGACCGGCCTGCGCAGAGAGTTCGGCCCGGGTCATCAGGCCACTGGGCGCAACCACCTCCACGCCGGAAACGCGTTGCGCCGCCGCTTGCAACTGCGGGAGCAGCCCGAGTGCGTCGAGTTGTGCCACTGCGCGGGGCGTCAGGGCGTCGCCACAGGTCTTCTCGCGGGGAAAGTCGAACTTGTCCAGCAGCAACACGTTCAGTCCGGCCTGTGCCAGGTAGTGGGCGGTGGTTGATCCGCCGGGCCCGGCTCCAATCACAATGACATCATGCATGGAACTCTATCCTCTCATTGGTTTCAGTATCTACCTGATTGACACGACGGGTAGCGCGGCGGCTCCAGGCCGGGTTCCGCCTGACCGTCCGGGCGCTGCCGTTGTGCCAGACGGGTGCGGACCCAGTTTGCGATGACCGGCAGGGCCACGCCGGGGTGCAGCAGACTGATCGGCGGACTGACCAGATGCGCTACCCGATAGCGGGCCAGGGCTACGCGCCGGTTGCGCCGCGTGACCAGATACAACTGCTCCATATAGGCATGAATCAGGCGGGTGCTGCGGCGTCCGTCGCCGGCATTGCGGACAGTTGCGGTGTCGGCCGAGGTTGCCAGCAGCCAGGAAGCGTGCAGGGTGCGGGCAAGCTGTCGCTGAAACCGGGCCGCCAGCCCTTTCCGCCCAGCAGAATGTTTACCCCAACCACTCCGGCGCAGGCAGCGGTCCAGAGTGATTGCGCCGAGCGCAGCGGTAGTCATGCCCTGTCCGTAGATGGGATTGAGCGCGCAGACCGCGTCACCCAGCACCAGGAAATTTTCCGGTCGGCGGTTCAGCCGCTCATAGTGCCGCCAGCGATTCTCCGTGCGCCGATAGCCATAGATCGGCGAGATCGGGCGGGCATGCTCGAGTGCGGTATACAGGTCGGGCCGGCTCAGGTTGCCGATAAATTCCATGAACCCTGCCGCATCGGTGGGGGGCGCATGCTCACCCATGCCGGTCAGTAAGACATTCCAGCGCCCGCCTTCCAATGGGAGCAGACTGGCGCCATAAGTGCGGGTGTAGATCAGCAGCCCTTTCCAGTCGCGCCGGATTGACGGATCGAGTTCATAGGAGCGCGTGGCATAGCCGGTGCCCGAGTCGACCACCGTCTCGGTGGGGGTAGGATAGCCGTGGGCCGCCAGCCACTGCGGGGTACGTGAGGTTCGTCCGCCGGCATCAACTACCAGATCCGCCGACAGGCTGGTGGCCTCTGTTCTATCTGCCACTGTCACTGACCGGGGTGCCAGCCACACTCCGGTGATGCGCGAATTATTCTGGTCAAAAACCAGATCGCCAACCCGACAGCCTTCCCGGAAATGAATACGCGGGTGCTGTCTTACCCGCCGGCGTATGCTCCACTCCAGCAGATCCCGGCTGCAGGCATAGGTTTGCAGATCGGAGACAAAACGCTGGGCCCGACCCGGTGGTCCAAAGCGCTCCAGATCGGCACACAGGTCTAGCGGCCGGGCTCCGGCGGCGACCAGTTCTGCGCCCAGACCAGGAAAGAGCATTTCCAGGATCTGACGACCTCGTACCAGCAAAAAATGATAGTGACGTGCCTGGGGTACGCCGGGGCGAAATGCGGGCGCTGTCGGCAGATGATCTCGCTCAATAATTGTTACCCGCTCAACATGGTCAGCCAGCACCCACGCCGCCAATAGACCGGCGATACTCCCGCCAATGACCAGCGCATGCCCAGAGCGGGCGGGTGCATCGGTGGGGTGGGTAGCGAATGGGTTGGGCATCTTCATAGGATTTTCTCCAGGACAATCGTAATGAAAATCATGCATAACTCAACGCCTGGCGCACACTGGTCTGTGCTGCGCTGTGTGCCGGCAGCATGCTCGACACAATGGCTAACCCGACGACGATCAGCAGCCAGAGCAGCACCCCCGGCAGTGAGAAGGTGTACTCCAGGGGCGCGCTGAAAAAGGTGTGCCCGACGGCATGCCCAACGATTTTGCTCAAGGGAATTGCCAGCAAGGTGCCCAGCGCCCAGCTCAAACCGGCAACCAGGACGCCCTCGATCACCACGATCTGCCGGACCAGTCCGCCGGGTGCGCCGAGAGCGCGGATGACCCCGATCTCCTGCGTGCGCTCCAATACATTTATGCTCATCATGCTCATTAATCCCAGGCTCCCGATAATGGCAAACAGCACCGCCAGGATCAACAGCAGGTAGATCAGTACATTTACTACCAGCTTGAGTTGCGTCAGCACATAGTGATAAGTGCGTGTCTGCTCAACCTTGATCCCATGGTTCTCGAGAAAGGGCACCATAGCCTCAGCCACGGCGGTTTGAAAGTCCGCATCATGCCGGCGGGGTTCGATCAGGAAAGACTCTGTGGTACTGGCCTGCCCCACGAGCCGCGCAAAATGAGGGTAGTTAACATATGCAATGGGCGTCAGAATGCCGCCGCTATCAAGCACCTGCGAGGTGACAACGCCAACCACCTGCCAGCGTGTCGGGCGGTCATCAATCTCAAAGATGACCTCCTGCCCGGGCAGCATGTCCGGCTCGGCTTTGAGCAGTTCGCTGTTGACCACTATTGCCTGCTGATCACTCTCCGTGAGCCAGCGCCCTGCCAGCAGCGTCGGTTGGACAAAATCGGTGGGTTGCACAAAGGCCGACAGGCGGCAGCTACGCGTGCTGCGTTGGCCGCCGGCATCAAGCACCGACGAAAATCATCGTGCACCGCGGGCTCGTCATCGACGACTAGCACCGGCGAGCCCCGCTGCGCCGCCGTCGGCGTGGCTGAATCCATCTCGCGCACGCCTGGTGTATCGACTCCGACGCGGGCGCCTTGAGCCGCAGACTCGAGCTCCCCGTTTGGCGGGCGTTCCAC
>CAKZQX010000003.1 GCA_937141995.1 uncultured Chloroflexaceae bacterium
AAATTGCTTGCCGCTGACGCGGAAGGGTAGCGTGCCGGCCGGACACATACGCGCCGGCACGCCACTCTTCCAGGGCACTACCGAGAACATAGAATCAGGAGTTACGCGGTCATTGACTCGGCAGAGCATGTTGCCTCCGGCAGGGCGGAAGGTTCATGCTTATTCACCAAAAATTTGCACAACGTGCAAATTTTTGGTGAATAAGAGAGAGTACGTCCCATGCTGCCGCAGGCGAAGCTGGCGTTCGGATCTGGCACGAGGCTGGAACAGTCCGCACCGCGTACGTCGTGAGACTAAAGAAACGGAGAACAAAGCGTGCCGAATATTCCGTTAGTGAACAATCGGTTTGTTCTTGGTTCTCTGTTTGTCTGTTCTTTCTGTATGGTATAATGCCATCGTTTACTCGTATGCAAATCCACAGTCAGATTTCCATAATGCATCAGATTCTTCTTGCCGGCGGGCCGGTCTTCTATCGTCAGGCCGGGCAGGGTCCACCGCTGTTGCTGCTACACGGCTGGGGTGGTTCCTCCCGTTACTGGCAATCGACGCTGGAGGCGCTAGCCGGAGTGCGCCGCATGTATGCCCCCGATCTGCCCGGCTTCGGCATATCACCACCATTGCGGGAGGCGGCCGATGCCGGGCGGCTGGCGCGGCTGGTGATCGAGTTTGCCGATGCGCTGGGGATAGATCAGTTTGATCTCAACGGGCACTCGTTTTCCAGCAGCGTGGCCGTCTTTGTGGCGCATGGCCGGCCCCACCGTGTCCGGCGGCTGATTCTGACCTGCAGCAGTACTTACCGCGATGAGCGCGAACGCCGCTTTGTCCAGCGGGTCCATCGCATTCTGGCGCTGCCGATTATGCTGCGCCGTCCCTGGATGGAGCGGCAACGGCTGATCTATCGGATGCTGGCGCGGCGCTTCTTCTACCGGGTGCCGGACGATAATGCACTCCTGCGAGAACACTTTGCCGATTTCCTGCGCATGGACCGGCGCACGGCGCTGGAGAGTGCCGCGAGTGCGGGTGATCCGGTGTACAATACCATGTTGCCGCAGGTGACCACGCCGACCCTGATCATTGGTGCGCGTCAGGACGCGATTATGCCGACGGCAGGCACGCCGGTTCTGGCTCGGTTAATCCCGAATGCGCATCTGACATGGTTGGAGGAGTGTGGACATCTGCCGATGATCGAACAACCTATTGCATATAACCGGGTGCTGTGCGATTTTCTTGAAGATGTCGCATAAACGACTCGCGTTACGCGATGGATGCATGTAGACGCGCCGGCAGCATGGTACTTTCTTATCTTTTTCCGGAAAATGTTCTGTTTGATGAAGGACGGAGGCAGTTATGTCCCTTGCCGATCTGGCGCACTATCGCGCGCTCTTTCCGATTACTGAGACCTGCGCCTTTCTCAGCCATGCCGCCACCTCGCCCATGAGCCGCCCCGTCGCCGAAGCGGTCCAGGCCCATCTACAGCAGGCACAGCATGAGTCACCCATCGGGTTCTTTCCCCAGATCCTGGACCTGTCCCAGCAGACGCGCCGGCAGATTGCCGAGCTGATCAATGCCCAGACGATTGACGAGATTGCGCTGATGCCCAATACCGCTACCGGCATTAACACCGCCGCGCAGAGTCTGCCGCTCGAGCCCGGCGATAATGTGCTGGTACTCGATGGCGACTACCCGGCAAATATTTATCCCTGGATGAATCTGGCTTACCGCGGCGTGCTGACCAAATTTGTCCCGCAACGCGCGGGCGGTCTGGATATAAACCTGCTGGAGCAGCGCATTGACCGCCGCACCCGGGTGATTGCGCTCAGCACCGTGATGTTTGCGACCGGCTTTCGCAATGATATCGCGGCGGTGGGGCGGCTCTGCCGGGAGCGGGGCATCTATTTTGTGGTGGATGCGATCCAGTCGTTGGGCGTGTTACCGATGGATGTGCAGGCGTGCCATATCGACTTTCTGGCGGCCGGTTCGCATAAATGGTTGATGGCGGCACCCGGGAGCGGCTTCCTCTACTGCCGCCGCGCGATCCTGGATGAGTTGACCCCCGGTGCCTATGTTGGCGCGTCCAGCGTGGTCGATTTCTTTAACTTCCTCGACTACAATCTTACCTTCCCGCAGAGTGCCGAGCGCTTCCATATCGGGACGATCAACTGGATGGGAGTGGTTGCGCTCAACACGGCGATCGGCCTGCTGCAGGAGGTGGGCATTGAGCGGGTCAGTCGGCAGGTGCAGGGGTTGATCGACGCCCTGATCAATGATCTGACGGAGCGCGGCTACGAACTGGCCGCCGACACCGCTCCCGAACAGCGTAGCGGGATTATCGTGATTGAGACGCCGGACGCGGCGGCAACCTGTCGGCGCATTAATGAGGCGGGTGTGGTTGTCACCCCTCGGGGGACGGGTGTCCGGGTTGCGCCCCACTTCTACAACACTGTGGAAGAGGTGCTGCGCGTGGGTGAGTTGCTGGGGCCGCGTTAAGACAGATTACATCGCTGCAAGAAAGGATCGAGATCCATGGCTGTACCTTCCCACTCCGTCGGGCGGGCCCTGGTGGGTTCACCGCTGAAGCGGCCGCTGGTTGGCTGCCTGTTTCTGGGGGCGATGCTCTTCCTGCTGGGCCTGGCCTTTCTGGGCCATCTGACCCTCTGGATTATCGCGCCGCTGCCAGCCAGCAGCCTGTTTGTGGGCACGGCGCTGCTGGCGACGCTGGCCTCGCTCCCGGTGCTGCTCTTCCTCTGGGTGCTGGATCGGCGCGAGCGTGAGTCGGTCTGGCTGTTTGGCGGCGCAATCGCCTGGGGCGCGGTCATCAGTACCGGACTGTCGGCACTGTTCAATGCGCTGGGCTTTGGCTTTATCGCGCTGGGGTTGGAGTTGGCCGGTGCCATGGACGACAGCATGGTCATTGGGGAACTGCTGGCGGCGGCGCTGATTGCGCCCCCGGTTGAGGAGGCCGCCAAGGGGTTGGGGGTGCTGCTGCTCTTCTGGTTTGCGCGGGCCGAGTTTGATAACCTGCGCGACGGCCTGATCTACGGGGCGCTGGTGGGCCTGGGCTTTAATATTGCCGAGGTGGCGCTGTATGTGATGAACGGCTACCTGGAGACGGGTACTGCGCCGATTGGCGAGCAGTTTGCCACCCGCTTCGTGTTCCTGGGGCTGAATGGGCATCTGCTCTGGAGTGCGCTGGTGGGCGCGGGGCTGGGGCTGGCCCGCCAGACTTCCCGTCGCCGGCTGCACTATGTCGCCCCGATTGGCGGCTACCTGGTGGCACTGATCGGGCATGCGCTGAACAACTCGGTGGGTATTTTTGTGCTGGTGATCTTCCTGGCAATGATGGGCTACGATTTGTCGGTCGAGGCCAGCGTGTCGGTGCCGGCGCTCTGGTTGGCCGCCGCCCTGATGCATCTGCTGATCCAGAGCGGCCCCTATCTATTGTTTGGCATTCTGCTGGTGCAAAGTTCGCGCTGGGAGCGCAAGGTGTTGCGGGACTATCTGGCCGACGAGGTTGATGGCGTGACCGTGCTGCCGGAAGAATACACCTCGATCCAGGGCACCATTCCGCTCCTGGGCACGCATGCGCTGGCCCGCCGGGGCGGACGACGTACCCGCCGGATTGCCAATGCGCAGACCGAACTGGCCTTCCGCAAGTGGCATCTGGCCCGCGACAATGGCGACCCGGCCGGCGACCCGCTGGCGATTGCCTGGCGCGAGGATATTGCGCGGCTCAGGCAGAACTCATAATGAAAGTTTAACAAGATCTTTTTCCGCTCAAGTGCCCTGGACTGATCCATATCGAAGTCCAGGGCCAGGAAGAAGCTGCCTTCCCGCAACAGATGTTTGTCTATCACTACCGGCTGTTTGACCGCTACAACCCTCCGGTGGTCAGTCTGGCAGTACTGGGCGATGACCGCGCTACCTGGCGGCCTGACCAGTTCACGCTGGGGTTGTGGGGCTGCGAAACCCGCTTCACCTTCCCGGTGGTCAAACTGCTGGACTATCGCAGCCGTCGGGCGGAACTGGAAGCCGGCCGCAATCCGTTTGCCACGGTGGTGCTGGCCCACCTGACGGCGCAGGAGACGCGCCAGGATGCGGCGGCGCGGGCGCGGGCCAAACTGCACCTGACCCGCCGATTGTACGACCTGGGCTATACCCGGACGGATATCATTAACCTGTTTCACTTCATTGACTGGC
>CAKZQX010000004.1 GCA_937141995.1 uncultured Chloroflexaceae bacterium
TGCGCTTCTTCGACCCGGACGAGAACCTGATCTACTGGTACCACGGCATCAAGGTCGAGGGCACCCGCGAGCAGAAGCTGCTGACCTCCGAATTCGGCGACGACTACGACTCCCTTCCGATGTATGAGCAGATCTACGCGCTGGCCGGGCCGGTCCAGACCTACCGCATCACGGGCGACCCGCGCATCCGCTGGGACGCCGAGAAGACGATTGATCTCTTTAACACCTTCTATATCGACCGGGAGCGGGGCGGCTACTTCTCGCATATCGACCCGATCACGCTCGACCCGCGCGCCGAGTCGCTGGCGCACAACCGGGCGCGCAAGAACTGGAACTCGGTGGGCGATCACGCCCCGGCCTATCTGATCAACCTCTACCTGGCGACCGGCGAGCCGCGGTATGCCGCGTTCCTGGAGGACACGTTTGACACCATCGCGCAGCACTTCCCGGACTATGACCAGAGCCCGTTTGTGCAGGAGCGCTTCTTTGAGGACTGGCGCCCCGACACCACCTGGGGCTGGCAGCAGAACCGCGCCGTGGTGGGGCATAACCTGAAGATTGCCTGGAACCTGATGCGGATGCACAGCCTGACGCCGAAAGAGTCGTATGCGGCGCTGGCGCGGAAAATCGCGGATATCATGCCGGACGTGGGCAGCGACCGGCAGCGCGGGGGGTGGTATGATGTGGTGGAGCGTATGTTGGAACCGGGGCAGGCGCAGCACCGCTTCGTCTGGCACGACCGCAAAGCCTGGTGGCAGCAGGAGCAGGCCATCCTGGCGTATCTGATCATGCAGGGGGTGCTCCAGGAACCGGCCTACCAGCAGCAGGCGCGGGAGGCGGCGGCGTTCTACAACGCCTTCCAACTGGACCACGACGACGGTGGGGTCTACTTCAATGTGCTGGCGAACGGGTTGCCCTACCTGATGGGCAATGAGCGGCTGAAGGGCAGCCACTCGATGAGCGGGTATCACTCGATGGAGTTGTGCTACCTGGCGGCGGTCTACACGAACTTGTTGATCACGCGGCAGCCGATGGATTTCTACTTCAAGCCGCAGCCGGACGGGTTCGCGGATACGGTGCTGCGGGTGGCGCCGGACCTGCTGCCGCCGGGGAGCATCCGGCTGGATCAGGTCTGGCTTGACGACCAGCCATATGAGCAGTTTGATGCGACGGCGCTGACGGTGACGCTGCCGCCACGCGACCGGCGGGTGCGGGTGAAGGTGCGGATCGTGCCGACCGGCGCGCCGGCCGCCTAGAGGAGGATGTATGGAAATCAGCGCAGAAACGCTGGCGACGGCGACGCTGGTGACGCTGAGTGGGGAACTGGACGGGAAGACGGCCCCGCAGGCGCAGGCGCAGATTGTGCCGCTGTGTCAGCCGGGGCGCAACCTGCTGCTGGATATGAGCGCGGTGGCGTACATGTCGAGCGCGGGGTTGCGGCTGCTGCTGCTGCTGCACCGGCAGCTTTCCAGCGTGCAGGGGCAGATGGTGCTGGTGGGGCTGTCGGAGGAGTTGCAGGATACGATGGCGGCGACCGGCTTTCTGGCCTACTTCACCACCGCGCCGACACGGGAGGCCGGGCTGGCCGCCCTGCCGTAATGAACCGGGAAAGCTGGTTTCCGTTCCTCGCATGTATTTTGTAAGCACAGCAAAGGAGTGATTATGGCATTCACATCAAATCTCGAAGTGACCAACGGCATTGCGCGGATTACCCTGGTGGGCGAACTCGACGCCGCTGTTGCCCCGCAATTCCGCGCCCAGGTTGAGGAAGCAGCCCGGTCGCAGGCGCGACGGCTGGTCATCTTTATGCAGGATCTGAGCTATATGGCCAGCGCGGGACTGCGGGCCCTGGCCTTCGCCAAACAGAAAATGGGCAGCGATGTTGATATCTATATGATCGGCGCACAAGAGTCGATCCAGGAGACGTTGCGCATGACCGGCTTCCACCACAGCGTTATCTTGCTGGATAGCTATGATGCGGCCCAGATTGAGGCGATCTAGATAACCGACCGATGCACTGGGTAGCGAATTTCGGTTTCGGTAGTGTGTGCCGTGTGTTGTGTAGTGCCGCACACTACCATAATTATGGATGAACAGAATGCCATGAAATCACTTGTTGTTCCCGGGGATCTGGACGCTCTCGCTACCATTCGGCGGTATGTTCAGGCGGCGGCAGAACAGGCCAGTCTGGAGAAGCAACAGGCCTATCGCCTGGGTCTGGCCGTTGATGAACTGGCGACCAATATTGTCACCCATGGCTATGCTGATAGCGCTGCGGCGGGCACAATAGAGGTGCAGGCCACGATTGACGCGCGTACCCTGAAAATCACCCTGGAAGATACCGCGCACCCGTTTGATCCCACGCAGCAGGACACACCGGCGGATCTCGACATGCCGCTGGATGAGCGGGGCATCGGGGGGTTGGGGATCTTCCTGGCATTGAATGGGATCGACGATTTTACCTATGAACGGGTCGATAATCGTAACCGTAATACGCTGGTTGTGTACCGACCGGCGAGCGAGGTGTCGCCATGACTGTTCCATCCGGCATGATCTTGATTGTTGATGGCGACCCGGCCCGGACGGCGACGCTGGCACCCCTCCTGGAACAACTCGGGTATACCGTTGTGGTAGCGAGCAGCGGACGGGAGGCGCTTGATCTGCCGGCAAAACAGCACTTCAGCCTGATCTTTCTCTCGATTGCGCTCTGGGGCATGAATAGCTACCAGGTACTGGAGCGCCTGAACGAGATGGGGATCCTGCGCACAACGCCGGTGATTATGCTGACACCGGCGGATACAACGCTGGGCATTGATCGTTGCCTGGAACTGGGGGCTACCGACTACCTGACCGCGCCATTTATGCCGGCGGTGGTGCAGGCACGGATCACCGCCGGCCTGAACCGGCAGCAACTGCAGGCGCAGCAGCAGGACGATGCCGGGCACGAACTGCTGCTCACGATTGAACGCGATGTGCAGATTGCGCGGCAGATCCAGCTTGGCTTCCTGCCCAACCAGTTGCCGCAGCCGGCGGGCTGGGAGATTACCGCCAGCTTTCATCCGGCCCGCGAAGTTGCGGGTGACTTCTACGATGCGTTTATGCTCACGCAGAACCGGCGGGTGGGCCTGGTGATCGCCGATGTGTGCGACAAGGGCGTGGGCGCGGCGCTGTTTATGTCGCTCTCGCGCAGCCTGATCCGCGCCTTTGCCCAGCAGCACTACAGCATCAGCGACTGGACCAGCCTCCTGGTTGATGATAAACCG
>CAKZQX010000005.1 GCA_937141995.1 uncultured Chloroflexaceae bacterium
AATGCGCCGGAAACGCTCTTCTTCCGCCGCCGCAATCAGATGACCATCGCGGATCAGGCAGGCCGATGCGCCACCATGGTAGGCGTTGATGCCGAGGATGTGCATGGATGGGTTCTCCTCCTCTTCGCTGGCAGGTTAGCAGGTTAGTAAGTTGCAGATGCAAGGTAACAGGTTCCCGAAGGAGCATTGTTGTCCCCCGTACATTTACCATATAGACCTGATATTTCTGACAACGCGTTTTAGCATAAGCGTACGATAGACCAACATCAGTCGGAGCAGACGAAGCGGGTAGTAGAGAAACCCAAGCGGTTCTGGTAGTCGGATCAGTTGATAATCAACCCTTTTCGGCTGTAAATCTTTGATCAACTGTTGTAGCACCAGCCGCATTCTGGCAGTCGTAGAGTCAAGTGACTGGATATTAACACCATTTGGTGCTACCCGTACCCGGAGTGAGGATGCGTCTTGAAACAAATCTGCCTGTATGTGTTGCGCCATTTCCCGAATAATCGGAGTAGCCGCTATTTTCTGCACAATGTTATCCGGCAGGGGTGCTTCCAATAACTGGTGTGCCAGATGTAAGCCCAGCAGGATAACCCGTTCATGGCCTGTACTGGTTGCTGCTGACATAACACACTCCCAGTCTATCCCCGCGTATATACGTAGATACTCAGCGATATCCACAATCCATCTGAGCTGACACCAGTGATGCTTGGCACCATGCAGACACAGAAAGATCAGCAGGTCTATCGGGTCAAGTTGCCGGATGGATATTCCGGCGAACATTGACATCTGCGCGCGCCGCAGCATATCAGTGGCGGGCAAACTGCTCAACTCTGGAATGGTCAATGCCCAGTGTAGCTCCAGTAACCAGTTGCGATCAGGGGAGGTGAAACCTGCATGATAATCAGTTTTACCTTCTTCCCACGGAGTAAAGCCTGTATCGTACAGTACTGCTGTTGCTTGCAACCGATGCCGTTCATGGATCAGAATATCCAGATCCTCAAAAACTCGCAATGCCGGGTTACCATAGAGGGTATGGGCCAGCACTGGCCCTTTTAGGGGAACTGCAGCAATACCATGCTGTTCAAACAGCCGTAAAATCCACAAACACTCTTCAGTCAGCAACAGGGACCGCCAGGAATAGGATTGGAAGCTGGACTGCAACTGCTCCAGAATAGAGGGTGGAACCAGTGCCGGACAGATCTGGTTGAGGTGCCAGAATAAGAGGGGGCGCAGCCGATGCTGTTCGGCACATCGCACTGTTTCCTTCCAGTCGATAGCTGTATGCTCAATCAGATGACACACCCTGGCGGCATGCCCGGTATCCATATGGGTCCGGGCGCACCAGAGCAACAGACGATGTTCAACTTGGAGATCGAGCGAGTCTTTATTTACAGAAATCCAGTGCATGAACCTCTTCCAGCAACTGGATCACGGCTGGCAGAGCAGTAAACTGTCGCGGACGTTCCAGTCGATAGACTTCAACACGGTTGGTCAGAGCCGCGCATTGTTGGAAGTGATCTGGGTCAGGGGTGGTCATCCAGCGAGAAGCATAGGTATGCCGCACTATTTCGATAAATGCCGCAGCTGCTGAGAGTTTTACCACACGAGGCTCTGGCCCTTCAGCTAGAACATATAATCGATCGAGGGAAAACATGGCTGTTGTTCCATCATGCGTTATCTGCAGGGAGCGCTTCTCGAGATCGGGATGCAGGCGTGGTAGGGTATCACTATCCCTTCCCAGCGCCTCAATCGCATCCGGCCAGAGTTTGAAGCGAGGCGGCGACGAATAGACCATAAGAGATACACTATCAAGTTTTACAACAGTAGTATCATCAGCCAGCATCCTGTGACCATGGCGATGCAAACTGCCGGCCATTACTGATTTGCCCGCGCCTTTGTTTCCAAGAAAGATGATGGCACTACCATTGATAGCAACAGCACTGGCATGCAGGACCATACGTCCACGTTGAACTAGCACAATCGCCAGCACAATTCCCGTAATAAGCATACGCAGTGCTGCCTGATCATGGTCCGGTACTAGTGTGACGATGACCTCACGTCCCTGGCGTACCAGAAATGCACCGACACCTGAACAGGTGAGTCGAACTTCGTCAGGCGTTATCTGGATAAACTCCATGCTGCTGGTATATTTATCAAGAGATCCCTGGTCAACATCGATTACCAGATCAATAACATCAGCAGCCACTGGTCCCGGCAGCGGTTCCAGTTCAGGCAGACAGACAGATGAGCGAATCATTAATCCATAGGCGGTGTAAAAACAGGTCATGGTTCCTTCCGCTGATTGCGCAGAGGTAGGGGCAAAACATCGGGCAAGGCTGTGTAGCGCGATAGATCCGGCAGTGCACCAATAACCACGTATGCCTGGCTTTCTACCCAGGCATGTGCCGCAAAGCTTCGGTCATTATCATATTGAACACCGATACGCAGATTGGCGGGATGACCATGCCGTCGTAGGAGGATGTAGGCCGTTATTGCCTGAACCAGACAGTTAGTCGTGAAACGGCGTCCCACGACATGCACGGCCCACGTAATCCGTTCTAGAGAGTAGCAGCCGAGCGAGATCCGTGCCGGTATCGCTGTTCTGGCAACGATGTGACGCATAAGCCGAAATGGTACCAGTCTTAATCCCACTTTAATAGTCAGGATAAGGGTTAGCACACGAACAATGAGCAACTGGTCTTGCATAGAAAGGTGAGAGAATTTAGCCAGATTGGTCACATACCACCTCAACCAGTCGGGCTTCCAACAACTTTGTGATAAAAGCGGCAAGATCGGCCTGCGATTGTTCCGGACTGATGTTATACTCGGCCAGAATAACTTCACGGAGCATAGCGATAGTTTGCGGTTGTTGGAGATGCTGCCAGATCAGCGCACCGACTTCGTTCAGGGTATAATATACCCCGTTGCTCAAACTCAGAATAACCACCCCTTCCGGGAGCGGATTTGATACCTGTTTACTTGCAGCCTGCAAAACCAGCGTGTCTGAAAATTCCATCCCCGGACTTCCTCAATGCGTTTCAGGTAAGTTCGCTGTCAACTCCGGGACATGCCCGGCATAGGGCCGTGCCTGGGTTTCAAAGAGATGCGCATAGCGCTGCCCATACTGCATAAGCTCATCGTGGGTGCCGCTTTCGACAATCCGACCATGTTCGAGAACATAAATGCGATCGGCCATCCGGACGGTCGAGAGGCGATGACTGATCAAGATCACCGAACGGTCACCGATTAAAGTACGAAACGATTTAAAAACCTCATATTCAGCCTCAGCATCAAGCGCACTCGTCGGCTCATCGAGAATCATCACCTGAGTATCACGAAAAAAGGCCCGCGCCAGAGCAATTTTTTGCCACTCGCCGATACTCAACTCGCCGCCGTCCTCAAACCAGCGCCCCAGCAGTGTATCATATCCATCCTGCAACCGGCGTAGTGCCTGATCGACACCGGACTGCCGGGCTGCTGCTACGACACGCTCGTAATCGAGAGGACGTTGCGTATTACCCACCCAGATGTTCTCGGCGGCAGTCATATGGTAGTGTACATAGTCTTGAAAGACAACACTCATCTCACGCCGCAGCATAACCGGATCAACCTCGCGCAGATCGATGCCATCTATTGTAACACGACCTGCGCTCGGATCATACAACCGGCAGAGCAGTTTAATCAGGGTTGTCTTTCCGGCACCATTCGGCCCTACCAGGGCAATCACCTCGCCTGGACGCAGGGTCAAGTCAATTTTATCTAGAACGGCATGCTCAGTCCCTGGATAGCGAAAACTGACCTGCTCGAAAACAATACTGGTTTGCATTGGTCGGGGTAGTGGTACCGGTTGTGCCGGGGCAGTGATAGTGGGTTGCATAGCAAGAAACTCATCGAGACTGGACACAAACAGGCTACTTTCGTACAGTTCACCCAGGCTGGCAGTAATATCCTGCAGCGCCGCCTGACCGCGCTGGAAAGCATGGAAATACATGGCCACACTGCCAATCGAGAGCAGACCTTGTACGGCACGGTAGGCCACAAACGCAAATGCGGCAATGATTACCGCAGTAGCGCCACCCTGCACTGCAAACTGGGCCAGCGCCTGGCGACTGGCAATAGCCAGGCGTTCATTGCGTAACTTGTGCCGGAGGTTGCGAAAACGCTGTGCGAACAAATTGCCCAACTCAAAGAGAC
>CAKZQX010000006.1 GCA_937141995.1 uncultured Chloroflexaceae bacterium
GCTGACCCGGCGGCAGTGGTGGTAGTTCTGGGGGCACACCGGGCGACCCCTCTGCGTCGGCATGCCATGCGGATGGCGGTTGGTTGGAATAGCTATCGCTCACAGATACTCCTCGACTGTCTGTACCAGTTGCTTCAACCTGACCGGCTTGCTTTGGAGTGCTGTTCATGTCAGCATCGGTGCGAATCATGCGGGTCGTCTCCAGACCATGCCAGGTGGGGAAAGGTGCCCATATGTGGCACGATGTTGGGCATCATGTGGAAAGAGTTGATCCGAATCGTGCCGCATACGGAGTGCAAAAATCTCAGATTAGAGTACATATAACCCAAAATCCAATGCAACCGGCATACTTTATCACGGAGCGTTATGCCCGCCAACGCAACAAAGGGCCGAAAAGAGTCGCCACACAATGTTCAGCAATTCTTCCCGGCCCCTTAGTTTCGGCAGATGATAGCTCAAACGGACATAACCGACAGGTTGTGTATCACTCGTCACGCTTCACCGACAAGACATCGGCGAGGGCCGCGATAAAACGCTCGTTTTGCTCCGGGATACCAAAGGAGATGCGAATACAGCCGGGAACGCCCCAACCGGTGAGCGGAGTGACGGTAAACCCACACTGGCGGAGACCATCGGCGACGGTCATATCATCGCCTACGGCAACGGCAATAAAGTTTGTCTCACTGTTGATCGGATGCAGCCCCAGCGCGGTTAGCTCGCGGTCAAAGAAGATGCGGCTATCGGCCGCATGCGCCCGGCTACGCGCAACATGGTCAATATCGTCCAGGGCAGCCAGGCCCGCAATCTGGGCCAGCGCATTCACGTTAAAGACTGGACGGGCGCGATCCAGGTAGTTAATCAGATCCGGGTGAGCATAGCCATACCCCAGGCGCAGCCCGGCCAGACCATAGATCTTGGCAAAGGTGCGCATGAGGATCAGGTTACGCCGGCCCTTGCGCAGTTCCGGCAGCAGGTCCGGGTAATCGGCCCGCGCGACAAACTCGACATAGGCTTCGTCTACCACAACCAGCACATCATCAGGCACCCGTGTCAGCAGCGCATCCATTTCATCAGCGCCGTTGGTGGTGCCGGTGGGATTATTCGGATTGCAGACAAACAGCAACCGGGTACGCGCCGTTATCGCATCAGCCAGCGCTGAAAGATCATGGGTGTAGCTTCGTAGCGGCACACGCACCGGCTGACTACCCACAGCCAGCGTTCGCAGCAGGTAGCTGATAAATGTTCCCTCAGCCATCACCGCTTCATCGCCTTCACGCAAGAAGGCCATGCAGAGCAGGAGCACCATTTCATCGGAGCCATTGCTGCAGAGCACCGCTTCCGGCGGCAAGTCCACCCGTGCCCCGAGTGCCTGACGCAGCGCCAGCGCCCCGGAGTCGGGGTAGCGATGGATAGTCTCAAGCGCCATCTGCAGAGCGGCCAGTGCCCGGGGCGACGGTCCCAGCGCATTCTCGTTGGATGAGAGTTTTACAACATCGGATGTCTGCTGCCCAATCAGCTTTGGCGGTTTATAAGCGGGCAAATTGGCAATATAGTCTTTGAAATGCATCTTTTTTCCGTAGTCCGTGTAGAGAACAGAGAACAAAGGAACAGAGAACAAATGGTTGACTACTCTTCTATTGGTAGGGTGACGTAGAAGATACTACCTTTGCCGTCACTACTCTCGACCCAGATATTACCGCCATGCATGAGTACAAACTGGCGACTGAGATACAGCCCCAGGCCCAACCCTTCTGTGCGCCGTGCCCCGGCCCGATAGTAGCGCTGGAAGAGATTCGCCTGCTGTTCGGGGGCAATCCCACTGCCCATATCCGATATCGCAACCAGCGCCTCGCGCTGCGGCACAGCTATTGCTTGCTCCTCCTCGACGGGTGGCTCATCGCATGCCACTTCGCGCATACTCAGACGGATAGTCACCGGGGTTTCGGGGGGGCTGTACTTGAGCGCATTCCCGACAAGATTTGTCAGCACCTGCCGAATGCGCAGCGAGTCACACTGCACCCAGAGTTCCGGCTCTTCCGTCTGCAACACCAGTTCATGGTCAGGCGCGGCCGGACGCTGCTGGTCAAGCACCTGGTTTGCCAGTGGCACCAGGTTGATCCGCTGGATCTGCAGGCCCAGTTGCCCGGCGTCGAGGCGCGAAACGTCGAGCAGATTATCGACCATACGCAGCATATGAGTCACCTGCTGCGACAAAATAGTCAGACCACGGACATCGCGCGCATCGGCTTCACTCCGCTGCTGCTCGCGCCGCAGCAAGAGATCGGCGTAACTGCGCACTGCCGCCAGGGGACTACGCAGTTCATGCGCCGCAATTGCCAGAAACTCATCTTTGGCGCGCTCCAACTTCTGGCTGGCGGTAATATCCCGAAACACCACCACTGCGCCTTCGATTTCGTTGTTACCGGCACACGCGGGGGCACCG
>CAKZQX010000007.1 GCA_937141995.1 uncultured Chloroflexaceae bacterium
TATTTCTTTGTTGGAATACAGCGAGTTGATCATCAACCGCAACAGTTGTTGCACCGACCGTGACGGTTCGCCCCACAAACACCGCCACACCAACCAGCACGCCTGTGCCGCCTACGCGCACGGCCACTGCGACGCGTACCCCAACGCCCACCAACACACCTACCGCCACTGCGACGCGTACCCTAACGCCCACCAACACACCTACCGCCACTGCAATACCGGTTCAAATTCCGGCAGCACCGGATAATCTCCAGGTATCGACTACAGCAAGTCAGGATATGCAACTCACCTGGCGCGACACCGTAATGAATGAAACTGGGTTTGAGATCTATGAAGGCAGTAACTATTGGGCAACTGTTCCCAGTCCAAATATCACGGCATTTACCATTTCTGGTTTGGAACCGAATTCCTATCACTGCTTCAAAGTACGGGCGATTAATAGTGCTGGTTCCTCTCCCTTTTCGGACTGGGCCTGTGTAACCACGCCTCCGCGCTGGTATGCTTCGTTCTGGAACAATACCACCCTCACCGGCCTTGCCGTGCATACCCGGTACGAGCCGGCGGTCTTCTTTGACTGGACCAGTGGCGCTCCCCATCCCGATGTCTATGCGGATTATTTCACCAGTCGTTGGACACGCAGTTCAGAATTTCATGGCGGTACCTATCGGTTTGAAGTGTATCATGACGATGGCGTGCGCCTCTGGATCGATGATCAACTCTACATTGATAAATGGGACCAGGCTGCCGAAACGAGTAGCATCGATGTCTCGCTCACGGCCGGACCACATACGGTTAAAGTTGAACATCTCGAACTGAACGGAGGGGCATCACTGAAGTTATCATGGCAGGCTCTCGCAGATTGATTAAGCTCTTGATTAAACGTCTGATTACCTCATCAGTTATGTTGCATGGCGTTGTCCTGGTGGATGTGAGGATACCAGGACAACACCATGCTTTTCTTTATCAATTACACGAGTTACGCGGTCTCTCCTTTGGACGTGGATATCGCCTCCATCAGGGTGGAAGATTCCCGATCTTTTTCACAAAATTGTGGCTCGGAGAGCCACAATTTTGTGAAAAAGGATAAAACAGTACCACGCTGCTGCAGGCGAAACCGGCATTCGGGTCTGGCACGAGGCCGGAACAGTCCGCATCGCGTAACTCGTGTCAATTAGAAAACAGCCTACAGCTTTGTAAAGCCATGGACTGTTTTTCTATTATAGACGTATCTACTATCCATATGTTACGTTGCGGCACCCATATCACTACTACAGTGTGACTGACATAGCACTTGCTGCATTCCGGGCGGCGTGAGAATGCGTGATATAGGGGCGGACTCGCTTCTGCGCGGCCCGCCTATTCCGGCGCTTCGGCGGCAAAGACGGGGCAGATCGTAACGTGGCGCTGGTCGTCGCGGTAGTCGAGGCGCACATCGTCGGTGGGGAGGGCGCCGACGAAGTAGGCGCGGAAGCCTTCGAGGAACTGGGGCCACTCGTGGGCGACGCTGAGGATGTAGTGGCTGGCACAGTCGAAGGGGACGGTGAGATAGCGCACGATGATCTCGACCAGCAGACAATCGGGCTCGCCGGTCTGCCGGGCGTGGCGGGCGCGCAGCCGGGCGGTGGCGGCGGTCGTCAGGCGGGTGAGGTCGGCCAGTTCGGTGGCACTCAGGGCGTCCAGGTAGTCCGGGTCGGCCAGGACGACGCTCAATAATGGAGAATAGAGAGTGGAGCATGGAGCATGATGGTTGTCTTTCGCCTGTGCCGGCATCGGGGGCGGCGTGTGTGGGTTGCACGCAGCATGCTGCATTTTGCATGCTCCCTTCGTAGTGTCGGCCACGGCGTGGCAGGGAAGGTGGAACATCGTCGTCAGAATGCCGGTCAGGTCCGGATCATCGGTGGGGATAATCACGGGTAGCTCGGTGAGCGGCGCGTTGATGGGCAGGCTGAGCGAGCGCTGCAGGTGGTCGTGCAAGACCGCCGCTGCGGGCAGATCATCGCAGTCGAAGGTGGCGCGGATGGTTCCGCCGCTGCGCAGGCTCAGGCGGTAGATGTGCTGGTCGGGCAGGCTCTCGATGATCAGGCAGTTCGGCAGATCCGGGCGGAGGTAGGTGTGGCCGGCAGCGTGGCGCGCGGCGTCGGCCATGTTCTCGGCGCGGATGGCGTCGTTGGTCATGGGTGGGCTCCTTCCTGGTGGGTCATTACAGACAAGCCAAAGGTAGTGATCAGCGCGGCGGCGGTGGTGTCGGCGGTGGTGACGACCAGCGGCAGCCGGGTGAGCTGATGCAGGGTCGCCAGGTCGTCCAGATCCTGGCAGCGGTAGGTACCCTCCGGGCTGCCGTTGAGCCGGATCGTGACCTGGTAGTAGTCCGGGTCGCTATCGTCGGCGATGATGAGGCAGTCGGGGGGCGGGGTTGCGAGGGTTGGCATGGGTTCACCGCGCGCGCGGGCCAGGGATAGGGTGACCGCAAAGCGGAGATCAAGGCGGTCCAGAAGGTCCAGGCATGCCGCGCGCTTTGCGTCTGCCGTAAGATATGCCTCCCAGTCCTCCGGGGGAACCTGCTGCTGGTTCAGCAGGCGTGCATCTACCTTGCGGGTCGCTGCATCTGCTGCCTGAGTCAGTTCCTGGTAGTAGTGACGAAGGGTCTCCAGGTTGACCAGGCGGGTATCCGGGGCGGGGGTCATCGGTTCACCTCCACAGAGTCGGGCAGTTCGGCGACCGGCGTCAGGGCGTGCTCGCGGGTCAGCGCATGGGCGAGGGCGCTCGCGGCATCCTCAACGACCAGCGGCAGATCGCCGGTGCCAGTGCAGACTATCTGGTAGAGCGTCGCTGCGTCGGTGAGCTGAGCGACATAGCAGGTCAGGGCGATGCTGCCCCTGCGCCGCAGCACAACGCGGTAGAAATCGTCGTCGCCATTCTCAACGATGAGCAGGCAGTTGAGCAGATCGGGCCGCAACAGGTCGGTTGAGTCGAGCGGCAGAGCGGCATTGAACAGCGCGGCGGGACGCATGTCGGGATGCAGGTGCATGGGTTTCTCCTTTCTTCGGGTGAGGCGATGATCGGATGACGCGAGGATGCGATGGGCGAACACCAGGCCGGTGGGTAGTTCCAGCCTGGTGCGGTGGGCGATTACGGCTTGCGGAACAGGTTGAGACCGAGCCGGAAATCAGATTTACCGGGCACCTCGGTGTTGCCTTTGGTGGAGGCGACGATGTTGGATTTGCCGGTGCTCGATGGGCCGAAGTCCTGCGTGAGGTCGATGGTGATCGTCAGAATCGTCCGGTCGGCAGAGACGTTCAGGGCGACATTCTGGCCGACTTCGGCGGTGATCGGGGTGGCGTGGTTCGCGGTGGTGGCGGATTTTGCTGCTGACATGGTGTGGTTTCCTTTCTGGTGTGTGAGCAAACAAGTGCCGGTGCCCATCTCCGACGACAGGGCAGGATGAAGATACGATGAAGCGATGAGGCGATGAGACGATAATGCGATGCTAGAGGCCGGCCTCGAACCGGCGCAGCCAGCGGTTGGCCTCGGCTTCATCGCCGGCATAGCTGACGATGGTGCCGTCTACGATGAGCGGGATCGCGCCGGCGGCACCAGGTGGCAGCGGGCAGGCGGCAGTAGGCAGCGGGGAACGGCTGTCATTCCGGCATGGGCTACTACCTGCTGGTTGCTGCTTCCTGCTCACTGATGACGCTTCCCAGACGTGGACCAGCGGCGGTAAGGACTGGAGCAGGGGGAGCACGTCGGCGCGGCGCAGCTTGCCGTTGCCAATGCCGGGGAAGACCATATCGACGCGGCGCGGGTGATGAGTGGCGATCCAGGTGCGCAGCGCGGCGAGGGAGCGTGCGATGAGTTCCGGGTCGGCCGGGTGGGTGTAGTGGTACTTCACCTGCAATGCGCCGATGCGTACGCGCGGCCAGATCGCCGTGAGCAGGTTGTACTCGCCCCGGCTGCCGCAGGTAGACTCGATCTGGCGGCCCAGGTAGCGGTCCAGCCCACGAATGCGGTCGCGGGCCTGCTGCGCAACGCCGCGCCCCATAACCAGCGCGCCGTTGGCCTTGACGGTGCTGTTGGTGGTGATCACCAGCAGATCAGTCTGGTCGTAGACCGTCCAGATGTCGCCGGTTGCGAAGGTAGGACCAGGCGGAGATAATTGAGCATGGACACTGGATAATTGAGCATGAGCCCCCTCCTCGGCTGATGGCTCAGCGGCGGCCTGGACAAACCGCTCACGCCAGAGCCGTGCGGCAGCGGGATCGCCCTCCTGCATTGCGGCGTACAGATCCGCTTTCATCGTTCCCATTGGTTCCTCCTTTGGACTGACGAAGTGACATATATGGTTGCGTTGCCCCGCGCGGCAGCGCGGTAGGTCGGGGCGGGTGCGGGCGCCGCGCGTGATACCAATCTGACTTCCAAACGGCAAACATCCGACGAACCACGAAGACCACGAAGACCACGAAGGAACACGAATAACTGGATAGTGGGAGCGGTCGCGTGTCTACGTCCGGTTCACTGTTGCACGCTCGGTGTGGCCTGCGTGGGTTTCTTGCACGTTTGGCGGCACATTGGTGTGAGGAACGGGAGGAGCGACGACCGTGGCGGCCGCCGCTCACCGGCGATCAGATCCGATTGATAACCCGGAAGAGCCACTTGACCAGGCCGGGCGCGACCTCGTCGGGATAGCCATCGTAGCGGATGAGGTGGAGACGCCGATCAAGCCAGTAGACTGGACGCATTGAGTTTGCTCCTTTCTGGAACACGCTGTAGGTATGCGAAAATCATGGAATGTCACTTCCAGTTCCGCGCCGTATGGCGCGGTAGAAGCGGTGCGAACGGAGAGAGAAGAACCGCGAACGGAGCGCTGAACACCGCGAACCGCGAACCGGGAACTGAGGAGGTAGCTGCACCAAAAAACGCCGTGACACCCCGGAGGATGCCACGGCGTGGCAGCGTTACTGTACCTGCCCGACGCGGCTGCCGTCGGGGGCAAGCTGGCCTTTGGTGATGAGCGTCTGGCGCAACTCCTGCCAGCGCTGGTCCTCCTCGACCTGGCGGCGCTCCAGTTGTGCCTGGATCTCCAGCCGGTCCAGCTCCAGCAGCAGTTCCTGCACATGCTGCTGCATGCGGGGCCGGGCCTGCTCGCGGCGGGAGCGGCTCTGCGCAGCGGTGGCCGCAATCACCGGATCATCCCAGCCGGCGGGGTTGTCGCGCTTGCGGTTACGACAGTGGTTGAAGAGTTCCTGCACCGACTGGAAATAGCCGTGCCGCTTGCGGAACTGGGCGTTGAGTTGTTGCTCGAACCGCCGCATATCGTGCCAGGCGTCCGCGCCGCTGGTGCGCCAGGCCAGATCGTCCGCATCCGGCTCCACATCCCAGCTACTCCCCTGGCTCAGGCGGTTGGTGGGTTGGGACGAGAAGTGGTGATCATCGGCCTCCCACCAGTTCCAGGCGGGACGTGCGGCCGGGGCGTTGAGCCGGCGCGCTTCGGCGCGGATGGTGCCGGGTTGGGAACGGGGGGACACCGGGGCCGCGACGAACCAGGTGGGGTGGTGCGGATCGGGCGATGTGACCGCAACGGTCGCAATGCCGCGCACCCAGCCGGCGTGATCATAGAAGGTCAGCTCGCGGATACGCGACCGGGGCAGCACCCGGTAGTGCCGCCGGGTCAACTCGGCGTGGTAACGTTCGGCCTCGTAGGTGGAGCGAAAGAGCACATAGACCAGCCGGAAGCAGAACTGCTCGGCACCGGCGGTGAGGTGATGGGTATCCTAGCCGATCCCGCGACAGCCGCCGACAACATCCGTGGCGATCCGGGCCAGTTCTTTGAGGGGAGCACGTACCGAAGACATTGAAATACCTCCTTGAG
>CAKZQX010000008.1 GCA_937141995.1 uncultured Chloroflexaceae bacterium
CTGGGGAATGAACCGGCCCTGCTCACTCTCCACCAGATAGATCGTGCAGTCGTGAACGCCGACGGCCGCCGCCATACGCTCGGCCACGCGCTGTAATACATAATCAAGCTCAGGTGACTCACCCGCGATCTGGGCCATATCCAGCATGCGTGCGATACGCTGCTGCTGCTCGTGCAGATGCTGCTGCATTGCCACGGCATACTGCTGCCCAAACCGGCTGACCATACCGCGCACACAGGTATCCAGTGGGGCGGTTAGATCATAGATTTCGGCGGCCTCGAGATCGTTCGCCTGCCGGATAAGCGGCAGGGCCGCCTCCTTGCAGAGCAGTAGCGCATTCAACACTTCGCTGACAGCAAATTGTTGGCGCACCCGTTTATGGCTCAGTGAGGCCAGATAATCGTCCATGGCCGTATCGGAGCCGGTCTGCAGCACGGCAATAATGGCATTCAGACCCATCCGGGTTGAGGCGCGGAGCTCCTCCAGCGACTGCTCCGCATAGTGTGCATCAACCTCGTGATAGATCCGTTCGGCCCAGGCAGTTGCAATTGCCTCGTGCTGCTGCTCCAGCAACAGCGCCAGGTGTACCGCGCGCTCAGCCTGATCAACCATGGCACTCATCATCCCACTCCGGTATCGCTCTAACAGTAAGGTTCGTTTCATCTGCCTCAAGTATAGCATGCCGCCTGGAAGGTTGCACTGGCGCGCGCACTGCCGGGCAGTGGGCAACCAGGAGCTACTGCGGCCAGAATGGCAGATCCTGGAGCCATGCCAGAATGATGTCACCGTTCCACAAGATCACAATGACAACCGCAAAAATCACCAGTGTGGATATAAGCCCCATCACAATCGAACATGTACGCCGGAAGACCCCGATCACTACGGCCAGTAATAGCACCAGGGCAATGACTCCGACGATGACCATGCCGATGTTGGGCTGCTCAACTGCCAGATCCAAGACACTCCTCGCTTTCTGCACCAGTTCACGACATACTGCCCGCGCCGACAGGGGCAGGGATTAACGGCTCAGTTCTGAGAAACATTGCACATTCTTGGGCATATCTGTGTGGTGAAAGTATAGCATGTATTGGCGATTCGCCCGAATGTGACACTGCATGCACCAATGGACAGGCGTTACGCGGTCAGTTCCAAATCAGGTGTTCATCTGGATGAACGGCCTGATTCGCCTCCGGCAGGGCGGAATGGGACATTCTTTTTCACAAAAATTTTACACAGAGTGTAAAATTTTTGTGAAAAAGACAAAAGAGTACCAGGCTGCCGCAGGCGAATCGGGTTTCCATCGGGTGAAACGTCCGGTTTGCATGGTAACCGCGTAACTCCTGTAATGGAGGAAACTCCCTATTGCGGAAATCGGGATATAGGTGTACAATGGATGTGCAAGCTCTTTGCAAAAGATGTGAAGATATATCCGCACCATGTGCAACATTCCGGGCAGCATCAACGTATGATGAACGGGCTGAACAGGGTATGTGCTGCCTGCCCCACCTTAAACTTACGCATATAACAACGACCCGAAAGGGAGGTTTTGTGATTACCAACTGGTTTCGACGCAATAAAGCCAATAACGACGCCAATAGTCGCTATAAACACGGAAACGATGAACTTATTGAACTGCGTAACGTGGTAAAAACCTACCAGAGCGCAGCCGGGACATTTACGGCTCTGAAGGGGATTGATCTCTCAATCGGTACCGGCGAGTTTGTCGGCATCATCGGAAAGTCGGGGAGCGGTAAGTCCACGCTGATCAATATGATCACGGGCATTGACCGGCCCTCCTCCGGTGAAGTGCTGGTTGGTGATAGTGCTGTGCATAAGCTCAATGAGGGGCAGATGGCGGTCTGGCGTGGGCGCAACCTCGGGATTATCTTCCAGTTCTTCCAACTGCTGCCCACACTGTCGCTGGTTGAGAATGTGATGCTCCCCATGGACTTCTGCAACATGTATAAGCCCGGTGAGCGGTATGACCGGGCGATGGACCTGTTGCAGCAGGTTGATATGGATAGCCAGGCCCACAAGTTGCCCTCAGCGGTATCGGGTGGTCAGCAGCAGCGTGTGGCAATCGCCCGCTCGCTGGCGAACGATCCGCCCATCCTGGTGGCAGACGAGCCGACCGGCAACCTGGACTCGCGCACGGCCAATGCCGTCTTTGAACTGTTTGAGCAACTGGTCGAGCAGGGCAAGACGATCCTGATGGTGACGCACGATAACGACCTGGCGAATCGGGTGACGCGGGCAATCACCGTTGCCGACGGGCAGATCGTCGATGAGATCCGGCATGACCGGGGCGAGCCGCTGCTTATCCCGCTGGAACTGGAAGAGCGGGTCTATGCGCCCGTCCCCGTGGAGAAGCCCCAGGAAGACCAGCACTCACCGAAGCAGTAGCCGGCGGTCTACCGTCCGCCGACCGTCTGACATAAACTGCCCGATCACCCATGGAAAGACGCAGCGTGTCACGCTGGACGTAGCGAAGGATCTCTTCCGGTATGGAGAGATCCTTCACTGCGTTTAGTCTGGTTCTTTGTTCTCCGGTTCGCGGTTCTCTTAATCCCAGACCCACTGCTGGCTAAGTTGCCGTTCGTCCAGTCGCCATACCCCGGCATCGCGCGTCACCTTGAGCGCTTCCTGATATTCGTTGCCGGTCAGACGCCGGTTAATCTCCAGGAAATGACTGGTATCGACTTTGCCGGCCGGGTAGTATTGCTGCATCACATTGACATACATATTCGGCGAGATCTCCCGCGCCAGAAACTGCATGATCGCAGCCGTCTCCTGGATCAGCCCCGGCATAACCAGGTGTCGCACCAGTACACCCCGCTTTGCCAGCCCATCCTCATCGCGTTTCAAATCACCCACCTGTCGATGCATCTCCCTGATCGCCTGACGGGCTACCTCCGGGTAATCGGCGGCACGCAGGTAGCGCCGGGCCAGATCGGCGTCCCAGATTTTGAAATCCGGCAGATAGATATCTACCACCCCATCGAGCAACCGCAGACTATCGGGTCCATCATAACCGGAGGTGTTGTAAACCAGTGGCAGCCGTAGCCCCTGCCCGACAGCAATCACCAGGGCTTCCAGGATCTGCGGCACCATATGTCCGGGTGTCACAAGATTAATGTTATGACACCCCGCGATCTGCAACTCCAGCATCATCATTGCCAGTTGGCGGGGGCGGACCTCAGTCCCCGCCTCCTCCTGACTGATATCATAGTTCTGGCAGAAGACACAACGTAGTCCGCAACTGGTGAAAAAGATCGTACCGCTGCCTTCCCACCCGCGCAGACAGTCTTCCTCGCCCAGATGCGGAAAAAAACTGCTTACGCGCGCGTAGCGCTCTGACTGACAGACACCGGTCTTTCCGGCGGGGCGATCTGCTTCGCAGCCCCGTGGGCAGAGCGTACACTGCTCGAGCCATTGAATGGCCTGCTGCGCGCGCTGCTCAAGTTCGCCGCTGCGGTAGAGTGCCAGGTAAGCCGGCTCGAACTCGCTTTTAGAGATAAAAAACGGCCTGAAAGGGGAACGCAGGCGCATCAGTTTACCCTTTCACATGGAATACCGGGTTAAGCTCTTTGATAATGTCGTAGTATTATAACACTATTTATCTCAATACTGAGATAACACATGGTTACGCAAGGTTGTGACTTGATTGCCCGCCGGTATCTGTATGTCATAATGATCGAATGCCCTATCTTCGCGTATAATAGCGACAGCGCAGCATAATGTGCCTGAAACATTCAATTCACCAGGAGTTGTACCTGGCATCTACCGGCATCCGGGCTATGAGCCATCGAGTAATAGCAAGGAGAACATATACCATGGCTGACGAGCAGACCATCCGGCGGCTCAGTGATGAGTTGGCGATTCGGCATGTGGTTGATGAGATTGACAACACGGTGGATGTGAAAGATTGGACAACCTGCCGCAGTTATTTTCTCGACGAGATAGATGTCGATTTTAGCTCGCTGGCGGGTGATTCTCCCGGTCGCATGCCGGCCGATGACTTGATCGCAGCGTGGCAGCACACCCTCTACCGTGAGAAGTTGAGCCATCATATGCGTACCAATCATCGGATTACGATCAACGGCGATCAGGCGGAGGTGTCGTCAAAGGGCTATACCTTCAATATGCTGCCACGCACCCATGGTGCGGATCTGTGGGAGGTCTGGGGCGATTATCATCACACGCTCCAGCGTACCCCGGCGGGGTGGAAGGTGACGGGGATGACCTTCATCGTAACGTATGCACGCGGCAACGAGAAGGTCCGCGATTTTGTGCCGGAGTAGTTGCCGATATGGTCACCGTTTGATACGTCATGCGTTACGCATGTCACTAATGAAAAAACAGGCGTTTCATTAACAGGACGTACGTGGTGCGCGTTCAAATGAGACACCAACATCCTATGAACGTCGTCTTCGCCGGCGGCAGCATGGTACATTTGATCTTTTTTCACAAACAAGTTGCACACAGTGCAACTTGTTTGTGAAAACGATTGGGGATTTTTTACTCTGCCGGAGGCGAAATCCCCCAGCCAAACGTGGGATCGCCTGATACCTATCAGCATTGGTAGGTTCGCGGTGTTCGCTCATGTCCTGTTGTTCGTGGTCCAAACGCCCACTGCGTAACGCGTGTCAGTAACAGGAGTTACGTGGTGTGTATCCAAACGGGACATTTCACCTGATGGAAGCCCGTTTCGCCGGCGGCAGCATGATACTTTCTTTGTCACGAAAAGTTGGCTCCTTGAGCCAACTTTTCGTGACAAAGAATGGTCTGTTCCGTCCTGCCGGAGGCGGAACTATCTTCCGGGTCAGGGACCGCGTAACTTCTGTCAGTAACAGGAGTTACGTGGTTGATTCCAAACCAGGTGTTCGCCTGGATAAACGGCCAATTCGCCTCCGTCAGGGTGGAAGATATCATTTCTTTTTCACCAACATGTTGCTCTCAGAGCAACATGTTGGTGAGAAAGAGAAAAAGTACCATGCTGCCGCAGGCGAAATCTGCCGTTATCGGGTGAAACGTCCCGTTTGAACGCGCACCGCGTAACGCGTGTCATTGAGTGGAATTTCCGGGTTACCGTCCACTGCATAACTCGTATTACCTGAGTGGTAGCCGTACCTGGAAGCGCGTTCGCCCTGGCAGCGAATGCACCTGAATGTCCCCGCCGTGCCGTCCAACGACAATGCGGCGGGCAATGTCTAACCCCAGGCCGGTGCCTTTCTCCTGGGCTTTTGTGGTAAAAAACGGCTCCCAGATCTGCGACTGAATATCTGTCGGGATACCGGGGCCATCATCCGCAATCTCGACCAGGATGCAGCCCGGTTCGCCCAGGGTACGTAGCCAGATACAGCCACGCCCATCAACCGCATCAATCGCATTATCGATTAGATTAGTCCAGACCTGGTTAATCTCACTGCCATACACGTTAATGTGGGGCAGGCTACGATCATACTCCCGAATGATGGTGACACCCCGCAGCTTGGCGCGCAACACAATCAGCGTACTCTCCAGTCCATCGTGAATATCAACATCCTGCTCCATGGCCTGGTCCATGTAAGTATAGGCCTTCACCGAGCGCACCAGTTCCGAGATTCGCGCCGTGCTCTGGTGTGCTTCGGCCAGCAGCAGATCAACCGCCAGCGCCGCCTCCAGCCAGATCAGCACCGCGCCCAGCACCGTTGAGGGGATCAGTGCGGCCACCCGCGCCAGCCAGTGGGTGTCCAGGTTGGCCGATACAAACGTTGATGCCAGTTGCCAACTATCCGGCACGCCATGGTTGCTGATCCAGTCCGCGATCATATCCTCGCGCTCGCTCTGTACAAACGGATCGAGCCGTGTGGCGGTGGCGATCT
>CAKZQX010000009.1 GCA_937141995.1 uncultured Chloroflexaceae bacterium
AATAACGTACCATGCTGCCGCAGGGCCCGTCTGCCGTCCGGGGTACCCGGCTCGTCGGGCACAGGCAAGCAGAGCCGTAAGACCAGGCAGAAGCGTAAACAGTCGGCGGCTGCGCGCAAAGCGAACCAGCGCAAGAAGAAGCGCAAGTAGACCGGCGTCGTTCAGCCATGTGCGGATTATGCGAGGTTTGGGTGAGGTTGCCGATAGTGCATGGCAAGCAAGCCGGGAGCGAGGTTCGAGGAAGGCGCAAGGCTACGCCTGCACTCTATGCCGTATACTCCAATCATTGACAGGAACAACATATCTGCATTGAGAGGAGTCCGACAACAATGATAACCTTACCCGGCGTAAACCAGAGTGAATTCTTTCATTGTCACGGAGTAGACCTGCCGATTATCTCGAATGGTTTGAACCGAATGCGTGGTGCAGTCATCAAAGGTTCAATCGGTCTGTTGACATTCCATAGTGCGGATATATCGGGGCATGCGCGGCGGGTTGCGGCCCTGAGTGTGCAACTGGCATGCATCCTCGGCGTAGCGGAACGCGAGGTGTTATATGTGCAGTGGGGCGCGCTCCTGCACGACATTGGGAAGATCCGTATTCCACAGGCGATTCTGGATAAGCCCGGCGCGCTGGACGCACACGAACGCGCCGTCATTGAACGCCATCCCGTGCATGGATATAATCTACTCGCCGCCATACCTTTTTTAGCACCGGCACTGGATGTAGTGCTCTATCATCATGAGCGCTGGGATGGAACAGGCTACCCCGATAAACTCCGTGGCGCGGATATTCCGCTGAGTGCGCGTATCTGCGCGGTGGTGGATACATGGGACGCGCTTTGCTCAGATCGATCCTACCGCAAGGCGTGGCCGGCTCCCCGCGCCTGGTCCTACATGGTTGAACATAGCGGTACCTGCTTTGACCCGGAAATTGTGCAGGCCTTTTCCGCCCTGCTGAGCGCGGCGTAGATCTTATGCTGCGTTGCCCCATTTTAGTAGCCGTAACCCCTCCAGTCGCAGGATTGCCGGATAGAGCGCCTGGTAAATCCGGCAGTACGGTGATTTCACTGCGGCACTGCCGGTGGCGCGAAAGGTAACCAGGGGGCAACCGCCGCCACACCAGTAGCGCCACGGGCAGTTACCACATCCTACCTTGTCGTCAACGGCGATGTTCAGGTTGTGCGTCGTATCGCTCTGAATTGCCTGGAGTGGGTCGTCTGCCTGCAGATCGGTGAGCGGTTGCGCCATATCCATGTGGCAGCGCGATATCCGGCCGCGTTGATCAACAACCAGGTAGTTGTACCCGGCCCCGCAGGTCAGCGTGTGCGGTTGCCCAAAAGTGGCGCGGTCCAGCAACCCATCAATGATCCGTTGCTCCGGTAGGTGCGTTTCGATCAGCGCGAGGGCCGCCTGGATGCCGGCAATGATCCGCGGCTGGTTCGTGAGCAGCGCGGTCTGGGGGTCCAGGGCGGACTGCTCATGATTGCGGTACAGGTTCAAATGGAATCGTAGTCCTCGCTCCAGAGCAAATGCAACGGTTTCACACAACGTGTCAACCGTCTGATCCGTCACGGTGATGGACAGGCTGGGTTGCAGACCGGATGCAAGCGCATGCTCAAGCGCTAGGGCAACCTCGGCAAAACTCCCCCGGCCATGGCGGAAGTGGCGCTGCACATCGTGGGCCGCGCCGATACCATCCAGCGAGAGCACCAGCCGAATATGCGCATCACGCATGTAGTCGAGCATTGTCGGCTGTATCCCCACGCCGCTGCTCAACACCACCGCATGCAGAGCAATTCCCGTGGTATCGGCCCGTTGCCGGGCATAGTCATGGATCTGGCGGATCAGCGGAAAACAGAGCGTCGGCTCCCCACCCGCATATTTCAGCGTCAGTTGCCTGATACCGTGCCGGCGCGCGGTGCGGAAGAGCGTTGCAATGGCCGCCCGTCCGGTTGCCACATCCATTGTCTCAGCGGTTTTAGGCACATAGCAGTAGCTGCAGCGGAGGGGGCATGCGCTGGTCAGGTGTAGCCAGGCCGTCAGCGTCTCCGGCGGCGGTTGGACTGGTCGGCTGGTGGGTCCAACCGGGTGCAGCAACCGTGCGGCAACCAGGTCTGCCAGCGCCGCCGAGATGCCTGGATCGGCCAGGGCGGACGGGCCCGGATCATGCTGCAGGGGTCGCGGCGTGTTAAACGTCGCCAGCAGAGCTACGGCCGGCGCGTTGAGCACCGCAATATCTGAGCCCACGGACGGGCTACACACCAGTTCATGCCTGTCAGGAAGTTGCAGATGATAGCGATCAGGTGCAGACTGCCAGAAGCGCGCGGCGGTGGGCACAGCGGGACGGGGATAAATCAAGTCAGTAGCGGGGCAGGCACAGTCTGTATCGGGAGAGTCAACAACGCGGCTGGTCAGTATGCGCGGATCTTCTACCATGTACCAAACCTTCCTTCATACACAGGCAACCTTGCAATGTGAATACTACGTTACAACATAATTATACACGAGGATATAAAAGCATCAAGCACAGCATATATGCTGTGCTTGATCAAGTTACATAGCGTTTCAGCTACTGTTTTATTGCCAAAACGTATATCTTAACCCGATATTTACTTTTCACTTTTTATTGACATGTGTTACACGGTTGCTTACCCGAAAAGGAATTTCGCCCCCGGCGGGGGCGTTTCACTCGATGGAAGCCCGATTCGCCGGCGGCAGCATATGGTATTATATCTTCTTCACAAAAAATCCGCACTCTGTGCGGGTTTTTTGTGAAAAAGAATGAAGATCTTCCACCCTGCCGGAGGCGATATCTCCCGCCAAACGCGGGATCGCCTGACCCATGGCAGCAGTAGTCGTTTCGCGGGGTTTGCGCATGTCGTGTTTTTCGTGGTCCAAACGCCCACCGCGTACGTCCTGTCGATAACACAAGTTACGCGGTGGGTATCCAAACCAGGTGATTGCCTGGATGAACGACCCGTTTTGCCTCCGGCAGGGTGGAAGATCTTCTTCTTTTTCAGGAACATCTTGCACGTTGTGCAAGATGTTCCT
>CAKZQX010000010.1 GCA_937141995.1 uncultured Chloroflexaceae bacterium
TCAGGTCAGCAGCCAGAGTTTCTCTGCCGTATAAAATTTCTAAGAGTTGAGTGTTAAAGCTCACCAACTGGTCGGGGACAGCACCTATCTTTGTCTCTACCAGAAAATCATCACGAGCAAACAACCAGACATTCCAGTCGGTCACAAGTTCAAGCGCTTCCTGAGAAGCCATAGGAAAAGCACGTGCAACCAGTTCAGCATAGCGGGCAGTGGGTAGATGCCGACAGACATCAACGGAAAACAGTTCATACTGCTGGATCCAGGCTTGCATACGCCGATCAATTGCGTCAATATTGGAGTTAATCCGCGGGGGGAATGGACAGTAGAGCGTGGGCAGAGTAAATGGTATCATCGATGTTCCTTACGTTAACGTTACTACTATGATAAACCCTGGAATGGAGAGCAACTCATTCGCCGCGCAAGTCGAGACACGTCACATGGAAGTCCTTATACCTTTCATAACTGTTGCCGGACCGTTACCTGCGGGAGCCTACTTCAGGAAACTCGGCCTACTGAATGATAGTCCCTGGTACATCGTCGTACACCCTGAACTTCGAACCAATTATACACCATTCAAGGAGAGCGTACAATGACCACTGACCACATCGTTATGGAAACCCTGCAGAACGAAAACAGCCGGCTGCAGCAGCAGATTGCCACCCTGGAACAGACTATAGTGGAACTCTGCCAGTCCCGGCATATGCTCCAACACATCCTGGATAACCTCCCGCTGGCAGTTGCCTGGAAAGATCAGGATCTGGTCTACCGGGGCTGCAATCGGCAGTTTGCCCGGGATGCCGGGCTTGCATCCTCGACCGAGATTATCGGCAAGAGCGACTTCGATCTGCATGGGCCGGAGCAGGCCGAACAACACCGCGCCGCGGATCATATGGTACTCACCAGCGGAACGTCGGAGTATCACCGCGAAGAGGCGCAAGATCGCGGCGGTAAGGCTCTCACCTGGTTACGAACCAGCCGTATTCCTTTCGATAATGGTGGCGAAATCCCTCGCACACTCCTGGAAGTTTATGAGGATATCACCGCGTACAAAGAGGAGAAAGACTGGTTGCGTATGTTCTATACCGTTGTAGAAAACGCACCGGATGGGTTTGGTGTAGGTTCGCTTGATGGCCGTACAATGTATGCGAACCAGGCTTACCTCACAATGCTCGGCGGCAACCCGCTGGGATCAATGTTTACGGAGTACACTGCCCCTGAAGATCACCAGCGTATTCCAGAAATTGTGCAACAGGTACAGACAACCGGCATGTGGCAGGGAAGAATGACATACCAACGGGCAAATGGAGAGACGTTCCCGGCAGAGGTTGCGACATTTATTGCCCGTGATCACGCGGAGAAACCGCTGGCGATGGTTGGCATTGTACGCGATCTTACCGAGCAGATGCGTATCGAGGAAGAACAGGCAGCACAGCAGGCAACTCTGCGCGAGTTAAGCACGCCGCTCATTCCCCTTGCCGACGACTTAGTAGCCATGCCCTTGATTGGTAGTATTGACAGTGCCCGCGCCCAGCAGATTCTGGAAGCCCTTTTGCAAGGTGTGGCGCAGCACCAGGCCACAACGGTCATTGTCGATATTACCGGCGTGCAGGTGGTGGATACCCAGATTGCCAATGTGCTGGTACGCGCAGCCCAGGCCGTGAAACTGCTCGGCGCGCAGGTTGTCCTGACCGGGATACGGCCTGAGGTGGCGCAGACACTGGTGGGGATGGGCGCTGACATCCAGGGAATCATCACCCATGGCACGCTCAAGAGTGGCATTGCTTATGCTCTGGAACAGAACAATGGAAAAGGTATGAGCAGTAAACAGATGAAAAGACGCGCAACCGGAGGCCCATCTGGACAGGAAGGCGGCAATATGGCGACAACACCCAGGCACCGGACGGGTCTCGGTCCTCAGACTGAGTAGGCCATCACCGGCCCCTGTACGGTCGGGTGAACCTGCGTACCCGGACTGAGTTCCAGCAAGGGAGAGCTGCGCGCCCGCAGACGGGTACCATCGTTCAGGGTCAGTTGGACGGTCTGATCACGCCCGGAGAAGGTCACCTGTTCAACCCGGGCTGTGCCCGCCGGATCAGGCTGGAGCAACAGCGCTTCCGGGCGCACCAGCACATCGACCCGCCCATATAGTGCCACAGCT
>CAKZQX010000011.1 GCA_937141995.1 uncultured Chloroflexaceae bacterium
CACCGCTTCCACAGCGGGCACCGAGTCGGCGTTGAGGTTGATGATGCCGTTGCCGTTGAAGTCGTTGACGCTGATCAGCCCGACGTCGGCCCAGCTCTGGTACCAGTCCGGGGTCTGATCGATCGCGACACCGTTCAGGCCGGTCTCGCTGTCGGGGTTGATGATGTTGAACTTGCAGAAGGCGCCGATGGCCGGAGCCGACACGTAGAGCAGCGAGATGAAGAACAGCGCCCACAGCGCCGAGTACCGCGCCGCCCGTACGTTCTTCGCCGTGTAGAACCGGACGATGACGTGCGGCAGACCGGCGGTGCCGGCCATCAGAGCGACGGTGAGCAGGAACATGTTGCGCAGCGCCTCACCCTCCAGAGCGCCGGTGTAGCTGGCGAACCCGAGGTCGGCCTGGACGGCGTCGAGCTGGCTGACGATCTCGCCGAACCCGATCTGCGGGACGACGTTGCCGGTCAGCGTGGAGGAGATGGCGAACGCCGGGATCAGGTAAGCGACGATCAGCACCGAGTACTGGGCCACCTGGGTCCAGTTGATACCTTTCATACCGCCCAATACAGCGAAAAAGGCCACAATCACCATACCGATGACCACACCCCAGTTAACATCCAGCCCCAGGAAGCGCCCGAACACCACACCGACACCGCGCATCTGCCCGGCAACGTAGGTCAACGAGACAAAGACTGCCGCAATTGCCGCTACGGCACGGGCCGTCTTTGAATAGTAGCGGTCGCCCACAAAGTCCGGCACGGTGTACTTCCCGAACTTACGCAGGTACGGAGCCAGCAACAGCGCCAGCAGGACGTACCCACCCGTCCAACCCAGCAAGTAGATAGCGCCGTCAAAGCCCATAAAGGAGATCAACCCGGCCATTGAGATAAACGAGGCTGCCGACATCCAGTCCGCCGCTGTTGCCGCACCATTAGCCATAGCCGGAACACCCTGGCCGGCCACGTAAAAGCCTTTCGTATCACGCACGCGACTCGTGTAGCCAATGTAGAGATAGATACCAAACGTGAGAATAACCAGGATAAACGTCCAGAGTTCTACCGCACCCATGCTGCACCTCCCTTAGCTCACTCCACTACTACTCGTGTACATCGAACTTGTTGTCAACCCGATCCATGACCTTGGCATAGGTGAAGATGAGGATCACAAAGACGACAATCGCGCCCTGATGCGCCATCCAGAAGCTAAAGGGCACATTGCCGATCCGAACGCCATCCAGTGGTATCGCCAACCCAATCGCCGCTACATACGACACAAGCGCCCACACCGCCAGCAAGCCCAGGATCAACCGGATGTTGGTCTTCCAGTAGGCCTGCGCTTTCTCTGCACTGTCCACCTTGGCAATTTTCCGATCCGCCGTTGCCATAGTCCATCCCTCCTTTAACTCTTCCGATCACCCGATAGAACACCGCACACAACCGCCCTGCACCTCCCGGACGGGCCGCTTTGCCGGAACAGCCTGTCCTCCAAAGCACGCGTTATTACAGGTACTGCGCAGTACGCAGCGTCACCTGTATGGCACACAACCTACATGGCGCGGTTGCATCGCCTGCCCATTCAGACTGTTAGCATTTTAGATGTAGGGCGGTATCCTCATCATAGTGAAGAAGTTTTAGCGAACAATAAGAATTGTGTAAAGTTTTAGTAAAGTAACTAAATTGCTGCGAAACTGGAGAGAACAGAGAACAAAGAAACGTAGCACAAAGCTCCTCTGAGGTAGCGTTATCGGCCAACTGGCTTGTGTCTGGTACTGCCCTGCCGGAGGCGAAGCCGGCGTTCGGGTTTGGCATCGGGCCGAAACCGGCGGCACCGCGTAACTCCTGTAAGGTTACAGGACGTACGCGGTCGTTGACCCGACGGCAGATTCCGCCGCCGGCAGGGCGGAAGATTCCATGCTTGTTCACAACATGTTTGCACATAGTGCAAACATGTTGTGAACAAGAAAAACGTACCATGCTGCCGCAGGCGAAGACGGCTGTTGTGAGCCTATGTGTCTGATTTGAACGCCCACCGCGTAACTCCTGTAAGGTTACAGGACGTACGCGGTTGCTCACGCAAAAGGCATTTTCGCCGCCGGCAGGGCGGAAGAAACCGGCTTTTTTCCAAAAAAGTGCTCTGTGTACACTCGCGTAACGTGGATAATGTATGCCCAACCGGGCTACGGATGGCGGAGTTTATCGACCAGAGATTGCGCCTGCGGTGTAGGATATGGTCCCAGGCGGCTAATCACCCAGGTCATGAAGAAGTTGACCGGCACCCCAAAGATACCGGCCGCGGTGTGGTTAATTTCCAGCAGATTAATCTCGGGATAGAGGTAATTCAGCGCCAGATACCCGCCCGTAACCAGCATGCCGCTCAACATACCGGCCACCGCGCCATAACTGGTTGCACCTTTCCAGAAGATGCCCAACACCAGGACGGGAAAGAAGATCGCGGCAGCAAACGAGAAGGCCCATGCCACCATCTGCACAATAATGCCGATACGGGGCAGCGCAGTTAGCGCCACCAGCACTGCTACCAGCAACACAACTCCGCGCACCAGGAACAACCGCTCACGCGCCGGCGTGTGCGCCAGGACGCCGCGATAATAAATATCATGCACTGCAGCCGAGGCAATTACCAGCAGCAGACCGCTGGCCGTCGAGAGGGCCGCCGCCAGCCCACCGGCAACCAGCAATGCCACAATCGTCTGGGGCATCCCGGCAATATCCGGGGTCGCCAGCACCACCAGATCCTGGTCGATCACAACTTCGCTGAACTGCACAATGCCGTCGCCATTGCCTCCCTGCGCGGGCGCATCGCTAATCGTCAGAAAGGTCGTGCGCGCCCATTGATCAACCCAGGCCGGCAGATGCGTAACCGGCTGCCCAACGACATTTTGCAGAATCTCCTGCCGCGCAAAGGCCGCATACGCCGGCACCGTCAGATAGATCAGCACAATCAGCAGCAGCGCCCAGCCCACACTACTGCGACTCTCGCGCACAGTAGAGGTGGTATACGAGCGAATCAGGATATGCGGCATGCTGGCCGTCCCCAACATCAAACAGAACACCAGCGCCAGGAAATTCCAGATGGTCCAGTCGTTAAACGGGGTCATATAATCCGGCGTGATACCCTGCACCGCTTCCAACTCGGCGACATGGCGCAGCGCTTCGCCATACACCACCTGTGGCAGCGGCACACCCGTCAACTGGAATGCCAGCCAGACAATCGGGATCAGATAGGCGATCAGCAGGATCAACCCCTGCGCGACCTGCGTCCAGGTCGCGCTCTGCATCCCACCCAGCAGCGTACAAAACAGCCCCGCCGCCAGCCCGATGACCACTCCCAGCGGATAGTAGATTCCGAGAAAGTGACGCAACATAATGCCGATACCGATAATCTGCGCCGTCATATAAACAAAGCTGATAACAATGCTCGAAACAGCCGCGATAATCCGCGCCAGCATGCTGTCATAGCGCAGTGCAATAAAATCGGGGATCGTATGCTGGCGCGACTTGCGCAGGTAGGGCGCAAGCAGCAGAGCTAACAGAACATAGCCACCGGCCCAGCCGACAATATAGGCCAGCCCTTCATACCCCAGCAACCAGAGCGCTCCGGCCAGGCTAACAAACGCCGCGCCGCTGATCCATTCCGACCCGGTTGCCAACCCGTTGAACAGCCCCGGTACTCGTCGCCCGGCAACATAATATTCATCGGGGGTGTGCGCCCGTACCCGCACCCCGATGACCACCGATACCCCCAGCGTCACCCCGACAAATATCCAGTGGATCAGCCGGGGCGGCAGGCGCAAGGCAAACTCGGCCAGGCCCATCAGCAGCACAAAGCCCAGGCAAGCCAGAATAAAGGTGCGATGCATCCGGAGCAACCGCCCGTAGCGGTGATAGTCCTCCTCATCGCGCAGCACCGGATCGAGCGCGTAGCGCTGATCCAGCCGGGCCGTGCGCCAGGCATACACAAAGATCAGCGCCACAAACAGGATCAGCGTAACTTGAGCATTCAGAAGATACGCCAGGGGGAACCGGGTGAACACCGGAAACCGGTGGAGCAGCGGAGCCAGCAGCGTCGGCAGCAGTACACTTGCCAGCCAGATTGCCAGCAGGGGAAGAATCAGTTTGATCGTCGCGCGCCAGTAGTCCATCAGCCAGGGCGGAACGGGTATCGCCGGCAGAGGCCCATCACGCGGAGGCGCATACGGGACCGTCGCACTCGAATAGGGCGATGG
>CAKZQX010000012.1 GCA_937141995.1 uncultured Chloroflexaceae bacterium
TAAAGATAACCGCGTGCTGATTTACTGGCGTGGGCAACTGGTGACCACCCTGGCGCGCTTCCTGGGCATCGACACCGAGACCATCGCCGACCCCGCCGAGCTTGAGCGCCAGGTACACACGCGGTTGGGGCAGCAGCGCACGCTGCTGGCCCTCGACAACGCCGAGACCCTGGCGCAGGCGGCGCAGGCGAACGACGCCGAGGCGCAGCAGGTGGCAGAGTTCTTCCGCGAACACCTGCCCGCCACCGCCACGCTGCTGGCGACCTCCCGCGAGTTCCTGGGCTGGGGCGGCGAGGAGCACCTGCCGCTGGGCGGGCTGGATGATACCGTGCGCGTAGAGTGATATCGGACGCCGCTTCCATCCGTGTCGGAAAGAACGGCGCGTTGCCGCCAGGAAGGGTTAGATGAGCCTGACATCGAGGAGAACAACGTATGGAGTCCGAAACCTGCTATTTTTGTGGCAAGCCGTTAACCCCCGATGGTGAGCTGTGTAGTGACCGACGTTGCCGACGCAAACAGTTCCTGGGATTAGATCTGAACTACCGTATCCGGCGGATCATCGGTCAGGGTGGGTACGGCATTGTCTTCGAAGTACATGATTGCATCCTCAATGTACCGCGAGCTATCAAACAAATTTCAGTCGGCTCAAAAGCAACGCAGCAGCAGATTGAACATGAGGCGCGAATCCTGGCGAAGTATGATGAAACGCTCCGCTTCATCCCCAGGATTCGTGATATCTGGAATGAGGATACCGACACCTACCTGGTGATGGATTACATCCCCGGTGAAACGCTGAGGGAGATCACGCAGCAGCGTGGCCCATGGTCTACACAACAGGTCGAACATTTCCTGCGTGTCCTGCTTGGCTACCTGGATCAGATAGATACACTCGGTATTGTTCACCGCGACATCAAACCCGATAATATCAAACGAATGGGAGATCGTTATGTTCTGCTTGATTTTGGCATTGCGAAGTATGGTGAGGCGACCCGTACCGGTATTCGGGGAGCCTACTCGCGCTACTTCGCGCCACCTGAGCAGCAACAGGGTCTCCCAACCGATGGACGCTCGGATCTGTTCAGTCTCGGCGCAACGGCCTACTTCCTTTTGACCGGGGGCTATGGTCTTCAAGATAGCATGGATCGCTTGCGCATCGGTGCGCCACAGCCACTGCCCAGTCAGTTTGAGGGCGTCGCCGTATCGCCCACGCTGGAGCGCGTCATTATGCAGATGCTTGAACTGGATCTGGATGATCGCCCCGGCAACGCGCAGGCAGCGCTCCGCATGCTGGACGAACCGGCTGACGTATGCCCGATGATTACCCCGAAGAATATTGCGCAGATGGCGGTCACCGCATCGCTGACCGGGTTGCTGCCAACACTTCAGCTTGATGCAGTGCCGGACAAACTGGCACTCGCTCCATATGGAACACATCTGGCTGTTGCGACCGCACATCAGATCGAATGTTGGAGCCTCACCGGGCACAATGCCCCTGCTCGGAAAACGATGTCACCAGGTCATACCGCAACGGTCAGAACGATGGCCTGGAGTCCCGATGGGCAGCGAGTGGCATCCGGTGCCGATGATACAACAGTACGTCTCTGGAGTGCTGATGGGGCAGCGTACGGCGTGCTGGAAGGACATAGCTCGGCTGTCCAGCACCTGGTATGGAGCCCTGATGGCCAATTCCTCGCGTCACGTGAAGCACAGCATACGATCCGAATCTGGAATCGTACCGGTGCATGGTGTTGCACGATCGCACCAGCAGGGGAAATCCAGACCATGTGGTGGCTTAACGCGGGGCCTGCACTCGTTTCCTTCAGTCGGGAAGGAAACCAGGCGCACGTCTGGAGCATTGATGGCGACCTCATGCAGACAACGACAGAAGTTGAACTATCTCCACATCTCACCTTAAGCGGCCTCGCTGATCTTGGCATGATAGCCGGAGATAACCAGACGATATTTTCCAGGCTGTATAGTGATGCACGCATCTTTTTTGGATTACATCAGCATCAGTTTAACACCTATGAATTCCTTCACCCAGAGACCACCATGCCGTTCTGTGCTGTTCTTGGCGGCAGTAAGCAACTCAATTGTTTAGCCTGGAGCACCACGGGACAAATTCTGGCAGCCGCCTATGGTCGCGTGGTGAAGCTCTGGCGACCATCACAGCATCTCTCCATCATTGGTTGGAGTGCCGATAGCACCAGTGTAGTATTCGCCATCGAAGCATCTCCCTGGAAACGCGGGGAAAGCACTGCATCATCCTACGCCGCATACTTTCTGGTCAGTGCCGCCGGCAAGCAGTTATGGGCATGGGAAGATCAGCGTTGGACAGTAAACCTCCATTGGCGACCTGATCACCAGGTTCTATTAGCCGATATTCGTGAGAAAAACGTCTATCTATGGTATACCGACGGAACCAGCCGGACGCTGTTAAAAGAGGAAGAGAGCGATGCGTGGTACGCCGACTGGAATGGAACTGGCACGCATCTGCTCATTGAACATGACAGTACGTGGACATCTCTAAGGAATAGTGATGGCATATGGCTCGCCAATATCAAGAATCCAGGAGGATGTCCCCTGCGGTGTAGTGCCGATGGCCAGGTGCTGGTCATGCAATGGCGTCATGGCGATGATCGGGAGGATCAATTTCCTGATGGATCGCTCACCTTGCTCCATCGAAATGGAACAACGATCCGCCACCTGGACGGCAAGACAACGGCACATGCTGGAGAAAATTGCCGGGCTGTTGCCTGGCATCCCACCAGCAGCATCCTGGCCGTAGGGCTGGAGACGGGTGTCGTGCAACTCTGGGAGGGCAATGGTGGTCTCGTCAACGAACTGGCAGGTCAGCCCAGTCCTATTTATGACGTGTGCTGGAGTCCGGACGGAGGCATGTTGGCCGTCATCACCGAGGCCGGCACAACCCATATCTGGCGGATTGCGCCAGGACACTATCAGCACCACCCGCATCAGATCGTCGTCGGCAGAACGGAAGAGGTTAGCTGGAGTCCCCGCTGGCGATTCTTCACGGCGTGTGCTGCTGATGGCAGGGTACAACTATGGCGCAATGACGGCGAATGTGTCACACACCTTGATGTTCGACGTGCGCAGATTCGCCTGTCCGATCCCTGGTTTGAGCGGCACCGTCTCGCTGTTGAATGGAGTCCCACGGAGCGGATGATGGCTATCGTGCTGCATGATGGCACTGTTCAGGTGCGAACGAGTGATGGAATGCTCCGTACCGTCATATCTGAGGAAGGCAGCGCGATCCAGCGCGTAGGTTGGAGTCCCCATGGACGGGTGTTGAGTATGGAACGGGCGGATGGTACCGTTTTCCTCTGGGATACAGCGGGTACCAAACTTCGTTCGCTCGATGGCTGGCCGCACTGGAGTCCGGATAGTCGCACCATTGCCCTGACCGCACGCGGAACCGTCCAGTTACTACGTATCAACGAATAGGAGAAGCATATGCCCCTCACGCATACATCCTGCGCCCCAGGCGCACATATCGGGGAACAACTGGCCCGTGACTTCTTGATGCACGAACTGGCGACCAGCCGGGGCTTTCTGCTCACCAACTACCATCACCCGGACGGCAACGGCACGCAGGAAATCGATCTGCTGTTGATCAACGAGCGTGGTGTCTGGGTGATTGAAGTGAAGCACTGGTTTGGTCGCATTGATGCCGATGCGGTCTACTGGCTGCACGCCGGGCAACGCCAGCACAGTCCGGTGATTAGCATCGAGGGCAAGGCCCGCACTATTGCCACGGCCATGCAAAGCGCCGGCTTCACGAATGTCAGTGTGGTTGGGCTGGTGGTCCTCACCCGTCACCAAGGACGGTTCGGCAGCTATCCACCCGACGAACACTATCGCAAGGTCTTTCGCCTGACCCGACCCCTGATTGATGCCGTCACCGGGACCGAGTATCGCTACCGGCCCCACAACGCCACCCTGACCCCGACCATGATGCAGCAAATTGCCGACACCCTGGTGCAGCGCACGGTGGATCCGGAACGCCGCATCATCGGCAGTTATCGCCTGCTGCGCGAACTGGAGCCAGGTGCGGGATTTCGTGCCTATGAAGCTCAACATGTGCGGTTTCCCAACATGCGGTCCCGGGTGAAACGCTATCAAGTCACGGGCTATACCACCAGGGCAGAACTCGATGCTGCCGTGCGCCGCTTTGAGCAAGATATGCACGCCCTGCTCCAGCTTGATAGCCCCACCATTGTGCGCGCAATCGACTTTCTCTCCGACGCGGACAGTGACGACATCTATTGGATGTTGACCGAGTGGATTGAGGGGCAGTCCCTCCGCGACCGGCTCGACAACCCTGCACCACTCACAGCGGACGAACAGATCCACATCCTGCGGGCATTGACCACCGGGCTGGCATTGTGCCATGCGAAGGGCATGCTGCATCGCAACGTCGCACCGGCCGGCATCTATCTCGCCGATGATGGCACGATCAAGCTGGGCGACTTCGACTTCGCACGGGTGCCAGGTGTGGGCAAAACCATCTCGGTCACGGGGCAACCGCTGACGACCAGTAAGTACACCGCACCGGAGCTGCGCGACAGCTTCCGCCCGGCGGATCCGCGCGCCGATCTCTACTCGCTGGGAGCCATCTGGTATGACATGGTGCTGCGGCGACCGGCCGAGGAGCCTGTGATCCTGGCAAAGATTGAGGAAGCCGATCTTCCGGGAGATGTGCAGGAGGTGATGCGTGATCTGCTGTCCCCCCAACCCCACAAACGACCGGCTAGCGTCGCCGAAGTGGGGGAATGGCTTGCGTTGTTGGGGTAAGACCGAGCGCGTTGTTGCCTCCGGCCAGACCGGATGTACCAACGGATCTTCGTCCTGACACGGAACAAAGAGGTATCTATGGGTTCCCCGAAAGGAATGCACGCTCAGGGGTTTTCCCTGGTCAGTGGCGACCAGGTCCATGTCTCTAGCTCGCCACAGCAGATCTTCTCAGCAACCAGTGCATTGTCTTGACCTGTCAGCGTATCCGATCCCACTTCAGGTATCGTGTCGGATGTGGTACTACATTGGTATTTTTTAATGCTACACTTCGATCATAACAGGAAGTGATCATTACAGCCAGGAGTCACAAGATTATGGCAACCACCAATGAGCTTATCGAGCAGGGAATTATGGCTATCAAGAGCGGAAATAAAGTCGCAGCACGCGAACTTCTCTTTCATGCACTTCAACTCAACAAGCATAATGAAAAAACATGGCTGTGGTTGTCAGGTGCAGTGGATAGTGACGCCGAAAGAAAGTATTGTATTGAAAAAGTCTTGGAGTTAAATCCTCAAAATTTAGCTGCACAACGGGGGATTTCAAACTTAGCCCATATATCTGCGCTCCCTCCTACTGATACTACTACACCAGCAATAGACGAAGTGAGTGTCATCCAAAAACCCAAGAAAGTAACTAAATTACCCTTTTCTCAACGCATTCAAAAGATTGCAGTTAGCCCGAATAACCTTTTCTAGCAGTGAGTCGTCCAATGCCTACTACCAATGTGACACCATTTAACCGCGCTTCGTCCCTATGCGTTACTCCTGATGTGGCGGGTGTCTCACATGGTGTCCTGATCTTCCATGTTCAACAATGGTAAATGTGCATATGAAACACCCATGTACGGCAGGTACCCACTCACACTTCTATTCCAACTACCCAGAGATGAGGAGCAACTGGTATCAACAGGTAAAGCACAGAAGAAACCGTATGCGTTGCATGCTTGATGTTCCATTGGCCATGCTGAATTGGATGCCCCCAGAAAGGACGGACCATGCCCCACACACGCCCATCGACACACGCCGCACGTTCGCCACGCCACCAGCGCGCAACGGTCCTGGTTGAGGTCGCCGGCGACGGAACGCAGGGATTGCTGGTTTGCGCTGATACGGACGGCTTCTGGTGGTTGCCCGGTGGGAGATGGGATCCCACTGCTCCTGCGCCGCGCGAGCCGCTCCTGGCGACGGCCGTGCGTGCGCTGTCTACCACCACGGGGATGACGGCGTACGGCGGGGTCTTCTTCATGGAACACCGGGGGAACCACCATGTGCATCATGTCTTTGTGCTCCAGGCCACCGGGACACCGACCATGACCAATGACCGGGAAATCCCGGCGCTGGGTCTCTGTCTCCCCGATCGGCGCATTATTCCGCTTGCCGCTGCCGCTTCTGTCAATCCCGCCCGTATCCGGCTCACCTCCAGTTGCCGGCATATCATCAGCACCTACGACCAGCACAAAGCCGAACAGCCGGAGCGGTTGGTGCTGCCGACCTTTGCCCTGCCCGACGCCCCCATCCCCCGTGGCGCTGCCGACCAACCGCCCGACGCCCCCAGTCAGCCGTCACGCACCAGCGGCAACCACGCAGTTCAGGTTCGCATTGGCACGGCACTCCTGGAACTCTGTGACGGGGACATTGTGCGCCAGGATCTCGATGCCGTGGTCAATGCCGCCAATGAAGGGCTGCATACTGGTAGCGGGGTCTGCGGCGCGATCCATCGGGCGGCCGGGGCACGGGAGCTCGCAGCAGCCTGCCGGCAGATTGGTGGCTGCCCGGTCGGTGAGGCCCGCCTGACCCCCGGCTTCAAACTGCGGGCACGTTTCATTCTTCATGCCGTCGGGCCGCGCTACACCAACCAGCACCCTACGGCGTCCGCGCGCCTCCTGGCCAGTGCCTACACATCCAGCCTGCGCCTGGCGCGGACGCACGGCATCCGCAGTATTGCCTTCCCCAGCCTGAGTACCGGCGTCTTTGGCTACCCCATCGCGGACGCCGCACCTATCGCCCTGCGCACGGTCATGGACTACATGCAGCGCCACCCGGAGATTCGCCATGTCCGCTTTGTCCTGCGTCACGCGAGCTTCGCGGCGTACCAGCACGCGCTGCAGCATCTCGATGTGCCGGGGAATATCCAATGATGGCTTTCGGGACGACATGGGGGAGGCAGGTGACATGCAGCACGTACCCGGCCTGGACATGGGCCTCGCTGCGCACGCGCCCGGCATCGGTACGGATGGCTATGTGCAACGCGGGATCTTCCCGCACTGGGCTGAGGATATCTGGTTTCTGCTACGCATCCCCGGTGCGCCGGCGCGACCTGTGCCGGCGCACCGGGTGACGGTGTGAGCGCGGGGAGCTAGAGAATGGAGAATGCACAATGGAGAATGGAGAAGTTTCCACACCGACGCTTCCATGCCAACGAGCCAGCGATGGAGAACCAGCATGCGCAGCGGGACGAAACGACCACGCCGCATGCGTTCAATTATCCATTCTCAATTATCCATGCTCAATTCTTACAGCTGCGCCGGGTAGCCACCGACCTGGCGGCCCTGGAGCAGGCGCTGGCACCGTATGGCCTGGTGCCGCTGCACGATGACCCGACCCCACCGGCGCAGCGTGATGCGTGCGCAACGGGCTACACGGTCACCCGCACCGGCGCGGGGTATACCGTGATCGACGAGATGGGCCGGGTGGTCGCGGAGTCGGTGGATCTGGCGATGCGGCGGGCATGAGCCGTGGGCGCATGTGCCGGTGGATGGGCTGGCGGGAGGCGGTGATGGGCGCTCAGGTGGCGGCTGTTTCTGGGAGGGACGCGCTGCTGTGCGTCCGCTGCCCGTCCCAATGCGGAACATACGGACCGGGAGCGGCAGCCGTTGCCGGTCCCACTGACCACAGCGGGCGACACGGCAGCGGCAGCGCGGCGGGCGCTGATCACTGCCAGGCTGGACAGCGCTACACCGCACAGTACGATGCATGCCCGGCACGGCGCAGCCCCAGGCTCCCAGTCAGGCATCCGGCGACCCGGCCGGCGGCGTTTGGCAGGGCGCGCAGCGGGGATCGTCCGCTCCCGGGCCGCTGCGCGGCTAATCGCTCCCTCCCCCGCTGCGCGGCCATCGGCCGGCGCGCCTCCGCCTGCTGCCGTACCCTCCGCGGCACGCCGCAACGCTCCGTTCCTGCGTCTCTCCGCTGCTCCGCTGGCTCCGGGCAAGGGCTCCGCGTCGCGCCACCCTGCCAAACGCCGTGTTCGACGGCAGCCAGGGCTGATCGGCCTCCATTTCATGCTACGACGTGAACCCATGCATCGGGTACCACCCTTTGCACAGGCGCACGGCGTAGCGCAATGATCTGCATGCCGTCATAGTCAGCCG
>CAKZQX010000013.1 GCA_937141995.1 uncultured Chloroflexaceae bacterium
GCTACGGTGCGAATGTCCCCCCACCCGAAGGAGCCGTCATCGTGGGCGATCTGCCGCCGACGCCAACACCCACCGCCGAGCCGACTGAGGAACTGCCCACCGTCGAGCCGACTGAGGAACTGCCCACCCCGACGGTCGTCACCGAGCCCGAGCCGCCCGCCGAGGAAGCGGAACCCACGCCTATACCCACTGTGCCCAACAAGACCGATTGGACCGGGCGCGATACGCCCTGATATGCCCTGATACAAGTCGGTATGCATACGCAACCCCGGTGAGAAGGTCTGGAACCTCCCACCGGGGTTTTATTAAAGATAGGACTTACGCGTGTCGGTTCCAACCCCGGCATTTGCCTGAATAAACGGCCCGATTCGCCTCCGGCAGGGCGAAAAAGATAACAAGCGTATCATGCTGCCGCAGGCGAAACCGGCGTTCGGGTCTGGCACCAGGCCGGAATTGGCTGCACCGCGTAACTCCTGTGATTTACGGCGACTGCTGCACCTGCAATGGCGGTGTCGTGGGTTGCACAGATTGGGATTGGGCGGGCGCTTCCGGCGCGGATGCTTCCGGTGCAAGCTCCTCCGGGGGTGGCTCATCTGCCGGTAGCTCCTCTGCGCGGATCAACTCACTGAGCCGCCGCACATCACTCCAGTCGGTTTCGCTCTCGATATCGGCCAGCGGCGTGTAGAGCGTGTCCAGCGTAAATGTCTGCACAGCATAGCGGCGACCATTCGCAATAATCGTGCGGCTCTCATCCAACGGACTGCCCACCGGGCGGCCGGCGCGGGCTTCTTCGACCACATACTTGTGAAATGCCCACTCCGCGAAATATTCCTGCCCGGTCGCCTCAAAGCTCTCCATCACCAGGCCGGTTTCCAGGTCATCGTAGCGGGGCGTCCCATCGGCCAGCGGGGGACCGGGGGCGCGTCCCTGCCAGACGGCAACCCGCAGGCGGACATTGTTGATATAAATCGACGGCACATTATTGTCCCAGGCGGGCGCATACACCGGGATCGCCTTCTCCACCGTATCCAGGCCACGCCCGATATACCGCGAGAGAATCAACTCGCACCAATCGCGCACACTATCCTGCCAGGTACGGAAGCTGACAAAGTTGCCATACCGCCCGCGGACAATCCCGGCCGAGCGCTGCGGATCGAAGGAGGCCCGCTGTCCGCCCCAACTCTTCATGTCGTGGCTCCGGCAGATGCCGGTGGTGCAGAACTGCGATTCCTGGGCAAAGAAGGCCAGCGCCACTGCCGGGTCAAGCTCATAGCTGACGATAATCTCGTAGAGTTCATCGGCGTAGGGTGCGGCGGGCGAGCGCCCGGTGCCACCCGTCCCGGTATGCAGCAGATCCGAGAAGACCTGCCGTGAAATCCGGGGCGGTGCCTTGAAGGTCAACTCGGCATCGGCCTGGGGCGGCGGCAGGGCTGACTGCTCCGGTTCGCCCTCCTGGGACGCCGGTTCGGCCAGCGTGGTCATGGTCAGGCGCGGACTGATGAAGAACGTAAAGGCAACGGCTACACTGCCCACCGTAGCAATGACCGCCAGCCGCCGCCGCTCCTGGCGCAGCAACCCGGGCAGGCGCAGCAGCAGCAGCCCACCCGCCAGCCAGATCAGCCCGAGCATTAAGCGCACGGCCTGCCCATGCGTGAGCAGATCCAGCAGCAGCAGCAGCGGGATGCTGAATGCCGGCAGCGCCAGCCCGGTCAGGACAACCGGCTCACCCGTTTGCCGCCACCATGCCGGCAGTCGCCGCAGCCCAGCCCGCGCGGATCGTGCCGACTTCCCTGATACCGCCTGTTTTTTCATAGTATGCCCTCCCGCATTATGTTTGCATCCGGCGGCTGCAAACACCCATATTCCGGCGCACTCCGGCAGCGTGGCTGCCGCCCTCCATATCCGGATTACTTTGTAAACCTTCATCAAGTTACACGCGTTATGCAGTCTGGTTTGTTCTGGCCTGGTGCCGGCCCCGAACGTCAGCTTCGTTTGATCAAACGCCCGGTAATGGCCCGACTCGCCTGCGGCAGCATGGTACACTTTTTTCTTTTTCACAAAAACATTCACAACGTGAATGTTTTTGTGAAAAAGATCTGTTTGCTTCCGCCCTGCCGGAGGCGAAATGTTCTTTTGGGTGAGTAACCGCGTAACTCGTGTCAAGTTCCTGACAATTTCTGTTTGTATTACGTAAACGAAAAATTGTCAAGTATGTCAACCTGCATCGCGCTGCGGGAAAACCGGCTGAGTTGCCGGGCAAGTGGGAAGCAGTCGTCTATTGTGGCATAAAATGCGGTGCTTATGGGGAATAGTGTCTGTATTGAAGGCATAAACCGAAGCCTGGTGGGAAAATAATGGTGAAGTCAGCAAGAACAAACCCCGGCGAACAAACCTGTGCTATTCTTAGGACAACAGCGGTGATACAGTTAGCAGCTTGCAGCGGTAAAGGAGAGTAGATGGCTGCGAAGATCAAATTCGGGCTGATTGTCGGTCTGTTCGGGCTGGTCCTTACCATGGCAGTAAGTTTTCTCGTGGGAGTGTGTGGACCATTCGTCGGGCTGGTGGCCGGAGCGGTTGCGGGCCTGTTGACGGTACGGGCGGAGCGACCCGCGAACCGGAATGCCGGTGCAAGTCAGGGAACCCAGGCCGGAGCGATCGCCGGCGGGTTGACCCTGGCAGGTCAACTTATTGGGAATATTGGAGGATTGATGCTCCTCCAGGCATCGCAGGTAGAGCTCCCATTTGGCGAGATGCCCCAGACGTCTGCCGAAGAGACGGCTTTCTGGATTGGTGGTATCGGCGTTGTGGTCTGTTTTGGCCTGCTGGGGCTGGGACTGGGCGTGCTGGGTGGCGCGAGTGCGGGCTACTTCGCCACACCCGAGTCGCCGGCAGCAGGGGGAGAACCACCCCAATCGCCCTATCCGCCAATGTCGTAACACGGTAATACCAATGTGCCATCAACCCAGCAATCAACGGGAACAGACGCAATAAGCGCAACAGTGGCACGCTCCCGTGTATCATCTCTGCGACCTCTGTGTTCTCTGTGGCTATGATAACAAATCGGTATAAGGAACCGGATTATGCCCATCTCCAGCACGAGTAATGCCACCATCAAGCATATTCGCCGCCTGCGTCGGCGCAAGGAGCGCGAACAGAGCGGGCTCTGCTTTATCGAGGGCATCCGGCTGGTAACGGAAGCCCTGCAACTTGGTGCAGCAGTTGAGGCGCTGATCGTCGCCCCGGATCTGCTGACCAGCGCGTTCGCCTGGGAGACGGTAATGTCGCCGGCGGCACAGGTTGAGCGGATCGAGGTGACGCCGGAGGTATTCCGGCATATCTCCACGCGGGAGGGGCCGCAGGGGATCGGCGCACTGGTCCGCCAGCGCTGGGAATTAATCGAGCAGGTGCGGCTGGGGAGTGAGTTGGGCTGGGTGGCGCTGGATGCCGTTCAAGATCCCGGCAATCTGGGGACGATTCTGCGTACGAGTGATGCCGTCGGCTGCGCGGGGGTAATGCTGCTGGGGCATAGCACCGATCCGTATGATCCGGGGGCGCTACGGGCCGGCATGGGCGCAATCTTTGCTCAGCGACTGGTGCGCGCAAGTTTTGCCGAGTTTGCCACCTGGAAGCAGCAGCATGGCTATCGGGTCGTCGGTACCTCCGACGCGGCTACGCTGGACTACCAGGCATGCCGTTATCAGCCACCGCTGGTGCTGCTGATGGGCAGCGAGCGACTGGGGCTCTCACCGGAGCAGCAGGCGCTCTGCGATCAGATAGTCGGCATCCCAATGGTTGGTCGGAGCGACTCACTCAACCTGGCGGTTGCAACCGGCGTAATGCTCTACGAGATGTTTAATCAAAATAGGGGTTAGGGGTTACGGGTTACGGGTTACGGGTAATACCTTTAAAGAAGCTCACGCAAAGCCGCAAAGCTACAGAGTTTTGCGATTCCTGGCGCCCTTTGCGGCTTTGCGCGCGTCAATTTCGTCATACTTGAAAGGTCTTAGGGCTAACAGTTACGAACTACGATCAGTTTCTAACCGTTAACCGTTAACCCCTAACCGTTAAACGTTACAACCTATGTCTCAATCATGCGGCGGTAGCGAGCCTGGATCACCATAAAGATACCATAGGCAACCAGGCCGAGCGCGACAATCCCCAGCAACCAGGGGCCGAACGGCTGCTGTACCAACGTCTGCAACACCTGCGCCAGTCCTTCAGCCTCCTGCGGCTGCGCCTGGTACGCCGCCACGATGAAAAAGACCCCAATCATCGTCCAGACCACACCGCGCGCGGCCAGACCAAACCGCCCCAGCCGGGTGGCCCAGGTCTGCTCGGTCGGGCTCATATCTTGCAGTTTGAACTTCTTGCGGAACGAGGCTTTGTAGGCGCGTTGCAATTGTTCGAAGCCGGCGGCAATTGTGATTATACCCACAATGCCGACCAGCCACTGCCCAAAGGGCTGGGACATCAGCCGGGCGGTAAAGCTCTCGGTTGAGCTACCCCCACCGCCACCGCCATTACCCATAACGATCTGGACAGCAGTAAATGCTAGAAATCCATACAGAATACCACTGACGACATAGCCAATACGTGTAGCAATTCCCTTGGCGTCCGTACCTTTGTTTTCCGGGTCAGCGATTGCCTCGGCAAAACGCCAGACGACATAGCCGGCTAACCCGATAGCCACCAGTCCCAGCAAGACCTGGCCGAAGGGCTGATTAGCAATTGTCTGGAGCGCACCACTTGATCCCGTCGTCCGACCACCTGAGCCAATCGCCACCTGGAATGCCAGCACGCCGACAATCGCATAAACAACACCTTTAGCGGTATACCCAAAGCGTCCCAAACGGTCAATCCACGGACTGGCCTCCTGCGAAGCCTGCTCTGCTTGATTCTGGGCGCGCTGGACAGATGCATTCTGTGTCATGATGATTCCCCCTTGACTACAACAACCAATATCTCTCTGAACAGGAGAAATGCAATTTGTGTGCCAGGGAAGAGTACAGACCTACAAAGCCGGTTAATCCCGCCGCGCCTGCCAGTCGGCGGCCCGTTCGGCGGTATCGACGCAGGCAGCAAGCCGGGCGAACAGCGCCGGCTGTAGCTCCGCAATTGCAGAGCCGATGAAGACCAACTGGTTGAGGTACGCCGGAGCCTGCTTGAAGCGGGTGGTTTCGTAGTCAACCCGCCCCGAGACCACGTTGACCAGTGCAGGCCAGGGCGCATCAGTGCAGTGAACATAGCCCTTGGCGCGGTAGATCTGCGGCGGCAACTCGCGCATCACCGCCTCGATCCGGGTGCGCTCCAGCGGCGCGTCAGTCTGCCACAACAGGGTGCCGATCTGCTCCGTGTGCAGATGATCATGCGGCGGCGGGTCAGTTGCATCAGGTCGGGGGAGGACCGGCCCGGCAAAGAGCCGGCGCGGGTCAATCTGCCCATGGCTGGTCTCGCAGCGGGTGGCGCGCCCGTTATGCTCCTGGAGCAGCGCATGCACCTGCGCCAGTTCCGCCGCCGATACCAGATCGCACTTGTTGAGCACCAGAAAGTCGGCGGCGCGCAGTTGCCACGCTGCTACCGGCGACTGTTCCAACTGCTGCGCGATATTGGCAACATCCACCAGCGTAACGATTGCATCAAGCGGCAGATCGCCCGCCCGCGCCTGCCGGATCAGGCCGGAGGGCTCGGCCAGCCCGGTCGTCTCGACAATAATCAGATCCGGCGCGGCCAGCGTCAGGATCTCCTCCACCGCCAGCAGAAAATCCGTCCCGATGGAGCAGCAGATGCAGCCGCTGGTCAGCTCGATCATCTGCGCAACGTTCAGACCCGCAACGGCATGTCCATCGAAGCCGACTTCGCCAATCTCATTCACGATCAGCGCGATGCGTTGTCCCGCGATGCCCTGCTCCAACAGATGCCGCAGCAGCGTGGTTTTGCCACTGCCCAGAAACCCCGTCACAATACTGATTGGTGCCGTCATCAAAACCTCCCCGGTTGCGCCGTCACATAGCCGGTCAACTCAACATAGCCGCTACCCTGAACCGGCTGCCCCCCCTGCGTGCCACTGATCTCTACCGCGCCCTCCCAGTAAATGATGTTCGTCGGCAGTTCCTGATCGGCCAGGTAGGGCACCAGTTCCAGCACCAGATCCGCCTCGGGCAGGGTCAACCGCCAGCGCGCCGGGTAGGTTGCGCCGCTGTGGGGACTGCGCCAGGTGTCCAGCGCTTCGATCTGCAGATCGTCGGCATCCAGGTGGCGGGTGGTGCCATCGGGCGCGATCAGCGAACCATGCGAAAAGGGCGAAGTGCTGCCGTCGGCCTGGCGAATACGGGCAAACATCAGATCCCAGCCGTTATCCAGTTGCACCGCGAACCAGTCCCAGCCGACGGCGTCATCGTCCAGTGCGCTGGTGCCGAACTCATGATCCATCCAGCTCAGCCCCTGCACCGTGTAGGACTGCCCGGCAACCCGGATGGTGCCACTGGTCGCCATGCGGGTGAGCGAGTAGTAGTAGGAGGCATTGCCCTCCTCGGAGCCCTTCCGGCTCAACCCCTGCTCACCCTGGAGCACCGGCGGTTTTGTACTCGCCAGCGTCAGGTCCAGCGCAATCTCCCCTTCGGCGGCACGCAGATGCATCTGCATGCCCTCCGGCCCGCTCCCCGTGACCGACCAGTCCTCCAGGAAGACGCGGAAGGGCTCACCCGTGGCACCCGCCAGCCCCGCCGCCCCGCGACTCAGCCGGTCGTAGGCATAGAACTGCTCGCCGGCGACATCGGTCAGCGCGAGATGGCCCAGGTACATAGTGTGGGTGGCCCAGTCCGAGGCACGCTGCACCGGCTCCGGGCTCAGCGCCTGACGAAAGATCGTAAACTGAAACCCAAAGTGGCGGCCTGTAGCGCTGGTGAGGTTGCCGGTGTAGTACCACCACTCGGTGCGATAGGTCGGGTGCGGCCCATGATCCGCCGGGAAAACAAACGGACGCGGCGCGGTCGCGCGGGCAAACCCGGACGCATCCCCGGCATTCACCGCATCGATCACATCCAGCGAGGCGCGGATCTCCGGTTGCGCCGCACCGCCACACCCCGCCAGTACTATCAGCAACAGCAAGAGAAAACGCTGCATCTGTATCCTTACAAGAACAAAAACCAGAGAACAAAGAACAATCACGATGTCCGTCATATCACGGGCGTCCCGGCTTCTGCCGGTGGCATGCCTGCCGGGACAGTGGCCGACTGCCGGGAACACCTGCTCCGGCTGATGACATTTGAGAACATCGTCCGGATATGC
>CAKZQX010000014.1 GCA_937141995.1 uncultured Chloroflexaceae bacterium
GCTGGTCGCTGCTGCCAGATCTGCTGTTGTTTTACCGTGAGCTGAGTTGTAAGGATCTCAATCAGATCATGAACCTCTCGCGCAAACGGATGCTGCCCCGAAAATGCTTCACGAATATAGGCCAGTGCTTTCACATGGCGATCTGAGAGGGCGTTCGGGCCAGCAGTAATCATCCAGCGCTTCGGACGCGGTTGGGTATGTTCCTCAACACGATAGCCCAGGAAGGTGAGGTTTTGTAGATCGCGCCGCAGTTTGCGCTGTCCATTTGGATCATCGGTATAGAATCTGGATAGACGTTGCAGAATAGTGGCTTTATCTTGTAGCCCTTCATAGAGCAGATCGCGCAACTGCATGAGCCGTTCGACAACCTCGTAAATATCTGTGGGGATCAATGGGTAATGGTTACTATTATTCATGATGGCAATGATTTCCTGCCTGGTCAGTTTATTCAGAGGGTGATTTTGTGTAAAAAACTACCCTTTTCAACTGGTTTCAGTTCGCATCCTGAAAGCAGCACACGGCAATCTTTATACTACATACAGCGTTGCGGTAGTTCCTACGCACACCATGATATATACTATACTACCAGAGCAGAGTTACCTGAACATACAGGAGGATTGCATGCCAACATTTTGGGAGCATATTCGGGCAGAAGGGAATTGGAATAATCAGCAGGCGTAGCCGATAGCCTATTACATGGAGTGGCAACAGATGTCGCGTAGCCGCATTGAGGCAGCGGCCTGAAGCAGCGCCGTCCGATCCAGTGGCCGGTCGCGCAACGCAGAGAGCAAGGCCGCAAAACGACGGATGATTTTGGTATCGGATGAGTGAGCTGGTGCCATGGGGTTATTGTAGATCAGATTGGATGTACATGTGAAGATAGTCCCATGTGCCGATCCTACATATCTCCGCCTCACCTATGGCGCGGGAGTCAGATCCAGCAGGCGGTAGCGCCTTAGCGGTGGGAGGAGCCCACCCAGTCCGGCGTGGCACACTGGCGGATGGCCGGTGTTGTACCAGACCTGCCAGGTTTGCAGGCGGAACCAGTCAGGATAGGCAGTGACGCGTTGTTCCAGCAGCAGCGGATAGCCCTGCTCCGGGTGGAATGTCATGGTCACGGTGGAACGGGTGCGACAGAGCGGGAAGGACTGCCTGCCGGTAATAATCATGCCTGCATCATCTTGCAAAAAAGCGTCTGCTTCCCCGAACAGGTCATCCACGCTCAGCGGTGCGGTGTTGCAGATGGCGGACTGCGCTGTTATGCGGATCGCTCCCGGCGCGATCCGTACATCCTGCCGGCATGGCGGCGGTATCGGCGGCAGGCCAATAAAATGTTCGTATTCCAACCGCAATTGGTAGTGAGTTATTCCCTGCGCCTGCCAACGGACACGCGCAGCCTGTAGTTCCTGCCATTGGCGCTCACGCGTGCGGTTGGGCGCGTCCAGCACCCAGGTCGTAATCGCTGCGCCCAGCAGTAACAGGGCGATGACCAACCCGGCACGGCCATAGCCACCCGGCATATGCATTCGTCTCTGTCGTTGTTCCATTGTTATTCCTTAGCTCCATTGTTGTTCCTTATATTACAGGACTTACGCGGTGGGTGTTCAAACCGGACGTCTGAGCCCGGTCATGGCCGGATTCGCCTGCGGCAGCATGGTACTTTTTTCTTGTTTCACGAAAATTTGCACATTGTGCAAATTTTCGTGAAACAAGAAGGTTTCTTCCGCCCGGCCGGAGGCGATATCCGCCACCAAACCCGGGATCGCCTGATGCATGGCAGCATTGGCTATTTCGCGGTGTCCGCGCATGGCGTGGTGTTCGTGGTCCAAACGCCCACCGCGTCACTCCTGTTATATTAAATATTACCGGCGTTATGCGGTAGGTGCGCAGGCCGGAACGTTGGCTTGGCCCGGCCGGCGGCGCTATTCACTGCCGGATGCGTGACCACATAATGCATGCCGGCATGGGCCGTTTCGCGTTGTTCGCTCATGTCGTGCTGTTCGTGGTCCCGGTCGCCGAACGCACCGCAGCGCTATTGGGGCATAGTGCATAGCCCACCAGCAGCGCCACGATCCCGGCCAGGTTGCCATACCATGGGGCCGTAGCGGGTGTGGTGAACGTCACCTGCAGGGTGGCATAGAGGTTGGGCAGGTAAAACACGAGACCCAGCAACGGTATAAGCCAGACGGCCCACGCCTGCCCCTGCCGGAAGGGCCGCGCAACCAGCAGCGCCAGTGCGAGGCCCACCGCTACCCAGCCACCGCCGCCCACGCGCATCAACGCCAGGATCAGCGTCTGCTGCTCCGGCTCCAGGGCGCTCCAGGAAGTACCCAGCGCGGCGGCATGGTAGGGCATAAACTGCGGCGAAAAGAGATAGATGCTGCCCAGCACAATGCTGACGAGTGCCACGATGCTGTAGGACAACGCGGCGGCTTTTCCTCGTACGGTCATCGGGTCAGGTTCCTTTCTGCGCTTCAATCAGTCAACGGCGGTGCGGCGGCCTCGGCGATGCCCTGCGCTGCCAGATGCTCGCAGGTGGCAGCGATGATCTGGGTATCCAGATAGGCCTGCAGATGCGTGAGCCGCCCCCAGCGCAGCCGTAGGGCATGAACGCCGGTGTTCTCATAGTTGAGATTGCCGGCGAGTTGCGCCCGGTCAATCCAGCGCACGAGCACGCGCGTGTTCCAGGGCCAACCCCGCACCAGCACATCCACGATTTCAAACTCTAAGTTGGGAAACAGCCGGTAGAGGCGCTGGAACCAGTGCCGGAGCGCGGGGATACCCTGGCGGCTGCCGCCCAGGGCATGCGCCCCCGCAAAAGAATGCTGCACCTGGGGCGCACAGCGGTCAAGGAGCGCTGCATAGTTACCGGCGTTTAGTTGTTCAAAGGCCCAGACAGCCGTCCGACGGACAAATATGTGGTACATTTAATCTCCTCTTTCGTTATACATTGTACGTCGCCAGGTAGATCAGCCCGCCCGGCCCCCCGAAGAATAGCGCCGTCTGCCATAGCGGGATCGGCTGAGGCGCATGTTCGCGTTGTGGTTGCGGTGCTGTCGGGCGCATCATTTTCGACCTCACGGTGCCCAGGCGGGATCAATGTCATCGGCCGGGCTGGTGGTGCGGCGCTGCAGGTTGGAACCATCCGCATGGATGCTGTAGATGTCCCAGTTGCCGGCGCGGTTGGAACTAAAAACGATATGTGTGCCGTCCGGCGACCAGGCCGGGTTCAAGGCATCCGCAGTAGCGGAGGTAAGGCGCTGGAGCTTTGTGCCATCGGCCTGCATCACATAGATCCCAAAATTGCCGGCACGGTTGGATGCAAAGGCAATGCGGTTCCCGTCCGGCGACCAGGCGGGCGTAAAGTCCCGCGCCGCATGGGTGGTGCGGCGCTGCGGGTTGGAACCATCGGCCTGCATCACATAGATTTCAGCATTACCATCACGGTCGGAGACAAAGGCAATGCGGTTCCCGTCCGGCGACCAGGTCGGCGCGGTGCCGGTTGATCCCCTGGGGGTGAGCCGCTGGAGATTCGAGCCGTCAGCATTGACCACATGGATCTCTGGCTTGCCCCGGTGAAAGGCATGCAAGGCGATACGCATGCCGTCCGGTGACCAGGACGGGTTAACGACCCACCCTTTGTTAATGCGAAGCCGCTGGAGGCTGGAGCCGTCAACGTTCACCACATAGATATCAATCTCGTCTCCGCGAAATGATCGAAAGGCGATGCGGGTGCCGTCCGGCGACCAGGCAGGACTATCATCCCGCGTCGCACTGCGGGTGAGCCGCTGGAGGTTGGAGCCATCAGCATGCATGGTATAGATTTCCTGATTGCCGGCGCGGTCGGAGACAAACGCAATGCGACCGGCGGTAGCGGGATCAGGTGTCGCCGTTTTCATGGATGATGTTTTGTCTATCGTCAGCAGTACAATCTTGTCGGCAGACAAGGTCGCTGTATTGCCGGCCGTGCCCGTTGCGCGGATGCGGTCACCCGGCTGCACATCCGTGATGGCGCAGGGCGTGCCGTCCGCATGGATAAGCGTTGCCTCATTCGCCAGCGCAATCGTGGCGAAGCCACTTGCCGGTTCGTCCAGCGTGATCAGCTCCGCATCGGCTGCGACATGCTGCACCCGGCCGGTCAGCGTGACCGCGTCAGTCGGCGTAGCAGTGCCCGCGCCAGTTCAGCCGGCCAGCAGCAGGCCAAACAGAGGTAAGAACAGGCGACATATCATGATAAATTCCCTTCAGTTCGTGTGTGCAGACTCCCCGGTATAGCCCTGCTGCTTGACCTGGGCGGCAATGCTGCGGCGAAGTTCAGCTTCGGCTTCGACCAGGAGAATGGTTGCAATAGACTGCACCTGTTCCTTCCAACCATCATAGTGTATCGGGGGCAAAGCGGGCCAGCACCCGGCGGCGCTGCCGGTAGAGCAAGAACACGCCGATCAGATAGGGCAGCCCCCAGAAGAGCAGCGCTCGCAGCAACCAGGGCCACTCCGGCAGATAGGCGAAGAAGTGTGAGCCGGTCGCCATCACCAGCCCCACATAGGCAAATCCCATCCAGAAATAGTGGTGCTCCAGCCAGCCAGGGTAGCGCCGCCGCCGTAGCGGAAAATAGAGCCCCAGCGTCAGCGTGACCCCGCTGACAATCGCCAGGACGTGAAACGCGCCAAAGCTGCCAAACAGTTCATAGATAAAAAAGGAAGTACCGATCAGCAGATACATCGCCCCGGCATAGACCCGGCCGATCCAGCGGTGGCGCGGTGTACCCTTGGTACGCAGCAGATTAACCGCCCCGGCAATCAGGGCGACGATCCCCGCCAGCGTATGCACCAGGATCATGGTTATTGTTCTCCTTCGGTCAGTTGTTCCTGCTATGTAGTCTAACGCACCCGCGCTACCGGGCCATCTGCCGTCGGTGGTAATACTGGGGGGTAGCCTGGAGATGAGTCTAGCGGGCAACCCGCTGGAAGTCAGATGCGCCTGCGGTAGCATGGTACGTTTTTATCTGAGAGGTTTTGCTGTGGGGGTGCTGGGCGGCGCGCAAACCGCGCTCAGGTTTCGCTTTTCACCCGGCGGTCTGCTGATCCGGCTGGGAATTGTGCCGGGGCCGGCAACCGTCGCCAGGATTCTCCCGGCGCAAAATACCACGCGCCTGATCGTGCGCGATGTGCCGGCATACGCGTAGCGTGCTGATCGAGAAACTGTTCCACCTGCTGCCGCACCTCCGGCGTCTGCGGCAGCAGCAGTTCATGCCCCACATGGGGCACACTGATCCGCGCCTTTGGCCCCGCCAACCCCTGGTAGATCGCGTCGATCTCGGCGGCGGCGACGCGCGCATCTTCTGCGCCACGCAGCAGCAGCGTCGGGCAAGTCACATCCGGGGCATACTCTGCCGGGTTGTGGGTAAAGGCGTTGGCCCCCAGTTGCACGCTCCCCCAGAACAGCAGCAGTTCCGATGCCGGAAAGGTGGGGACACGCATCGAACGCACACGCGCATCTACCGCATCAGAAAGCCGGGCAAAGGGTGCCTCGGCGATAACCGCCTGCGGCTGCACGCCCTCGCGGGCCACCGCGCGCAGCAAAGCGCTACTGCCCATCGAGGTGCCGTAGAGGAGCACCGGCTGCCCCGGCCAGGTCTGCCGTACATAATCCACCGCGTGCGCCACATCTTTTGCCTCGCGTATTCCCAGAAAGGTAACGCTGCCGCTTGAACCGCCGACGCCCCGAAAATCAACCAGGAATGTGCTGTAGCCCAGTTCGTGGAATATCTGCGCGGGGCGCAGCAGTTGCTCCTTGCCGGCGGTATAGCCGGGGAACAGCAGCACCACCCCCTGCGGCTGCGGGTGAGCGATCCACCAGGCCTCCAGCCACTCCCCGCCCGGCAGCGTGATGGTGTGCGTCTCATAGTCATAGCCGAGGTTGGCCGGGGTTTCCTGGTTCTCCGGGCGGGGTATGGGCTGACCAGACAGAGTCGCCCAGAACTGCCCGATGGGAGAACGCGTTTCGCCAGCCGGAGGAAGTTCGTTCGGTGGGACGAAGTGGGTCATGCTGCGGGCCTGCATCCCGGCCACAGCATTGACGCCGATGAAGACCAGCAGCAGCAGCAGCAGCGCAAACCGGATCACATAGGTGCGCAGTCTACCGCGCCGTTGATTCTGAGGAGATTGATGTCGCATTCGTTCTCGCATACGCTGCCGGTGTGGTGCCGATCAGCGCTTTAAAATCGTTGATAAAGTGGGCCTGATCGAAATAACCCAGATCTAACGCCAGGGCCGGCCAGTCCAGCCGGTTGCCGTTTGCCAGCAGTTCGGCGGCTTCGTGCAGGCGGTAGCGCCTGATAACCCATTTCGGGCTAATCCCAACATACCGCCGGAAGAGCCGCTGCAATGTGCGCGGCGTCAGCTCAAACCGGTGGGCCACCGCCTCCACCCGCGTGATCGTCCGGTCGGCAATGATCGCGTCAACAATCTGGTTGATCCGCGTCACGGTTGCGTCCGGTGCCGGCAGCCGCGCTCGCAAGAACGTTTCCGCCAGCACAATTAACGTGGACACATCCGCCTGGGCACGGAATGCGGTTATGAGTGGCGGGCAGTCATCCCCAAAAGCTTCCCGCAGGCTGATGGAGCTATCGTTCAACCGGGCAACCGGGGTCTGCACGAAAGGGTAAAACGCCCCGGGCCGGAACTTGACGCCAAAAACGCGGCCCCGCTCGTGCAGGGAATAGGTGAAGCTGCGGGTGGTGACACCATGGACCGCCGTCTGCTCCGGCTCGATGACCAGGTTGACGCAGGGATGCGGCAGGGTGGTCTGCAAATATGGTTCGCGCCCATGCACATCCCACGCTACCAGCCAGAAGCGCTCCACAAAAAAGGCCAGATCATGCGCGGGAGGATAGCGCCGCAGTGCAAACTGCCGCGCCCCCGCCTGGGGATGCAAGATGCCGCTGGGTTTTTCGACCGGAGCCGCTGCCGATGTATCCACTGCTGCCCTCGGATCTATGTCGGAACCGCTGGCCCCTTTACCGATGGTATGGCTCACTACCGGCTTGCCGACAAACTGGTATGAAGTAGTGCAATGATACCACATCCGGACGGTTGTCCTGGAGGTGTCGTGTTTTTCCAATACAGCCCGACAACAGCATGCTACAGTGGAACGCGCCGGAAGCATACGAAAGGAAGTTCTGATGAAATAGCAATCCTAAGAAGTTTGAAAATAGTCCGGATATGCGACCCAGGAGTCCCGGCTTTAGCCGGTGGGATGCCTGCCGGCTTTCAGGTGTAGGATTTTT
>CAKZQX010000015.1 GCA_937141995.1 uncultured Chloroflexaceae bacterium
TGAAATCTTCCGCCCTGCCGGAGGCGAAATTCCGCACCGGGTCAGTGACCGCGTAACGCGTGTAAAGTATACCAGTTACGCGATTCTTCCCTGGAAGGTGCCGGCGCCTCCGCGTTCGGTTTGAATGTCAACCGCGTAAGGTGTGCATATTATACGCCGGCCAGCGCCTGATCCAGATCCGCCAGGATATCCTCAATCGCCTCCAGGCCAACCGACAGACGCACATAATCATCGGTCACGCCGGTTTCCCGCTGCTCTTCTGGGGTCAACTGCTGATGAGTGGTCGTTGCGGGATGGATTGCCAGCGACTTGGCATCACCGATATTTGCCAGGTGCGAGAAGAGCTGCAACCGGTCAATAAATGATCGTCCGGCTTCGCGCCCACCAACAATCCCAAACCCGACCAGCGCACCCTGACCGCGCGGCAGATAGCGTTGCGCATTGGCATGCGCGGGATGGTTCGGCAGACCGGGATAGTTGACCCAGGCAACCTTTTTGTGCTCGCTCAGGAACTTCGCTACCTGCAGTGCGTTGGCCGCGTGGCGCTCCACCCGCAGCGGCAGCGTCTCCAACCCTTGCAGCAGCAGGAAGGCATTGAATGGGCTGAGACATGCGCCCAGATCGCGCAACAGTTGCACCCGCGCCTTGAGAATGTAGGCGGGCGGGCCCAGATCGGCAAACTTCACCCCATGGTACGATGGGTCCGGCTCGGTAAAGCCGGGGAAGCGCCCGCCGGCGGCCCAGTCAAACGTGCCCCCATCAACCAGCAGACCAGCGATGGAGGTGCCATGCCCACCGATAAACTTCGTTCCGGAGTGTATCACAACATCCGCGCCATGCTCAAACGGACGCAGCAGGTAGGGTGTCGGCACGGTGTTATCAACCAGCAGCGGTAGCCCGTGCGCATGCGCCACATCGGCGATGGCGCGGATGTCGGGCACGTCAAGCTTGGGGTTGCCGATGCTCTCGATATAGATCGCCCGGGTGTGCTCGTCAACTGCCGCGCTAAAGTTGTCGGGGTTGTCGGGATCGACAAAGCGCACGCTAATGCCCAGTTTGGGCAGCGTGTAGTGGAAGAGGTTGTAGGTGCCGCCGTAGAGACTGGTTGAGGAGATAATATTATCGCCGGCACCGGCAATATTGAGGATGGCCGTCGTCTCGGCCGCCTGGCCGGAGGCAAACGCCAGCGCACCGACGCCGCCCTCCAGCAGGGTGATCCGCTGCTCCAGCACATCGGTGGTCGGGTTCATGATGCGGGTGTAGATATTTCCCGGCTCGGCCAGGGCAAACAGCCGGGCGGCGTGGTCGGTATCCTGAAAAACATACGAGGTGGTCTGATAGATCGGCACAGCACGCGATCCCGTGGTGGGGTCAGGCTGCTGGCCTCCGTGGAGTGCAAGCGTTTCAAAGCCGGTAAACTGCGGCGTGTCAGACATGTACACATTCTCCCTTCTGCTTCATACTGCCGGTTACACGATAAACCCTCCCACGCATGGGAGGCCGGAAGCGGACCGGCACCAGTTCAGTTGTACGGATAGGCCAAAAGTGGGCAAAAAAAAGCCTCATCCGAGGATGATGAGGGCATACAAACGTCAACGGTTTGATGTACCGCCACTCATCTTCCAGAACACCTCTGCCGGAATTGGCACCTACCCGGGTCCGGTTTGCCGTCTCAGCAGAGCAGATGAGTCGTGGGAACTCATAACCTGCTATGCAGTACCGTGCAAAACGTCCTGGGGGTTGCCGGGGCTTCAACGGGCCGGTCCCTCTGCCCCTCTGGATGAGCTGGTTCTTAATTTGTGCTAATGATACTATTTCGGGTTGAATTTGTCAAGAACCTAAAAAATTTGACATTCACTGTGTGCTTGCGCGGTTTTCGCTCCCTTACACGCGTTATGCGGTGAGCATTCAAACCGAACGTTTAACCAGGTGGAAGTCGGATTCCTATCAGCATTGGCTGTTTCGCGGGGTTCGCTCATGTCGTGTTGTTCGTGGTCCAAACGCCCACCGCGTAACTCGTGTGATTTACACGAGTTACGCGGTGGATCTGCAAACTGGGCGTTTGAGCACAGTGATGGCCCGATTCGCCTGCGGCAGCATGGTACGCAATTTATCTTATTTCACAAAAATTTACACTTCGTACAAATTTTTGTGAAATAAGATGGAATCTTCCACCCTGCCGAAGGCGATATCACCTTCCGGGAGAGTGACCGCGTAACTCGTGTAAATCACGGCTGAATCAGTGTAAACCTATCCTCAACCATATCTTCACCTCTGTTCTACGGGTCATGGTAATGGACTTCTGCTATACTGCCAGTAGCACAGGATGGCAGGCGGCTATCCTGGGTAGCGGCGCACGGCTGCTGTGCGCCGGCAACTAACATCACAGAACTTACGCGGTGGTTCATCAAACCGGGCGTTTCACCCGGTGAACGGCAGAATCGCCTGCGGCAGCATGGGACTGTTTTTATCTTTTCCACAAACATGTTGCATTTTGTGCAACATGTTTGTGGAAAAGAATAGAATCTTCCGCCCTGCCGGCGGCGCATCGGGGCGTTCATCCAGATGAACATCTGATTTGGAACTGATTGCGTAACTCCTGTAACATCACGCTATTTACTTCATGAACCGAACAAACAGAGGTTAAGGAGCCGACATGATTGAAGCACACCAGCTTTGTAAGCAATTTGGCGGGTTCCACGCCGTGCGCAATCTCTCGCTGAAGATCCCGCCCGGTGAAGTGCTGGCCCTGCTTGGACATAATGGCGCGGGAAAGACGACCACCGTACGCATGCTCGGCGCGATTCTCAAGCCGACCAGCGGGTGGGCCCGCGTGGGCGGGCACGATGTGGTGCAGGAAGCCCAGCAGGTGCGTAGCAAGGTAGGGTTGCTGACCGAGTATCCGGGGCTGTACAATCGGATGGATGCCCTGGAGTATCTCTACTTTTTTGGTGCGCTGCTGGGGCTGGATGCGCGGCGCAGCCAGGAACGCGCCGAACTGCTGCTCAAGCAATTTGGGCTCTGGGAGGCGCGGGAGCGGCGGCTCGACGGCTACTCCAAGGGCATGAAACAGAAGATCGCCCTCGTCCGCGCGCTGATCCATGATCCGCCCGTCCTCTTCCTGGATGAGCCGACCACCGCTATGGACCCGCAGAGTGCCCGAACGGTCCGGGATGCGATTGGCGAACTGCGCGCCGCTGACCGCTCAATTCTGCTGACGACCCACAACCTGGCCGAGGCTGAAGTGCTGGCCGACCGAATTGCGATTATCAGCAGTGGGCGAATTATTGTAGAGGGCACGATTACCCAGATCACCCGGCAACTGCTGGGCGATCCGCTCTGGGATCTGCGCCTGGCGAATCCCGCCGCGCATGAGGCAGTCAGACCGTTGTTGCAGGATCTCGTCACAGTGGAAGACGTTACGCCGGAGTTTGTGCGCTACCGCTGCTCCGATCCGCAGCAGATCAATCCGCAGATTATCGCCCGCCTGACCGGGCAGAACCTGGCGCTGGTTGCGCTGGCCGAGGTGCCCCGCAGCCTGGAGGATGTCTACCTGAGCATTGTCGGGCGGGATGCGCGCCCGGCCTCTGCCGATGAGCCGGCCCGGCAGGATGGCCCCTCCCCGGCGGAGGTAGCCCCGGTATCGCTGGCGGCCCCGTCCCGCCAGGAGGAGGTTACATCGTGAACCGCGATGCAGTGATGATCATTGTCCGGCGCGAGGTGCGCGATACGCTGAGCGACTGGCGCATCCTCCTGCCGATTGCCCTGCTGACCTTTCTAATGCCGCAACTGATGGTGGCGGCCTCCAGCTTTGTTATTCGCTTTGTCGATGATGCAAACCTGGCCCAGCGCCTGGTGCCCTTCGTGGTCCTGCTGGTCGGGTTCATCCCGGCAAGCTTCTCGCTGATTACCGCGCTGGAGTCGTTTGTCGGCGAACGTGAGCGCAACAGCCTGGAGTCGCTGCTGGCGATGCCGGTCTCCGATGATCAGCTCTACCTGGGAAAGCTGGGCGCGTCGCTCATAACGCCGCTGATCTCCAGTTTTCTGGCGATGCTGGTCTACACCTTCATGCTCTACCTGGTCAACCCGGATCTCTACTTTGGCGCAATGACTATGCCGCGCCTGGTGCAGATCTTTGGGGTGATCGGGTTGATGGCCCTGACGATGGTCGCGGGGTCGGTGGTGATTTCCAGCCATATCAGCAGCATTCGCGCCGCCAACCTGATGTCCAGTTTTATTCTGCTGCCGATGGCGCTGGCTGTTCAGCTCGAAGCCGTGCTGATTATCAACGGGCGTTGGGATGTTTTCTGGACGGCGATTGCCGCGTTTGCGATTATTGCTACGCTGCTGGTCCGAACCGGTCTGATGACCTTCAACCGGGAGGAGATTTTATCGCGGGAGCAGGAGCAGTCGCTGGTGCCGCCGTTCCTGCGCGGCCTGGCGCAACACCTGCCGCAAAACCGGCGCAAAGCGACAGTCCGCCGGCGTAGCTTCCGGTTGCAGCGCTTTCCCCGCCTCGCCGCAACCATGACCATTGCCGAGCGCGAACTACGCGAGACGCTGACCGACTGGAAGGTGCTGCTGCCTGTCGGTATGCTCTCCTGGGTTATTCCGCTGGCGCTGGTAGGCGGAGCCGACCTGGCGATCAACTTTATCGGCGATGCCTCCCTGATCGGGCGGGTGGTGCCGTTTGCCACGCTGCTGGTGGGGTTTGTTCCGGCGAGTTTCTCGTTGATCACGGCGTTGGAGTCGTTTGTCGGTGAGCGCGAGCGCAATAGCCTCGAAGCGCTGCTGGCAATGCCGGTGTCGGATAATGATCTCTATGTCAGCAAGCTCTGTTCGTCGCTGCTGGTGCCGCTGCTCTCCAGTTTTACCGCGATGCTGGTTTTTGCCGCAGCGCTGGCAATGACCCAACCCGATCTCTACTTTTTTTCCATGACCGCAGTGCGTATGTTCCAACTGCTCCTGATGATCGGCATTATTACGCTGATGATGGTGGCGGGCGCAGTGATCATTTCCAGTCACACCGGCAGTATCCGGGCGGCCAACCTGATGGCGAGTTTTGTGCTGATTCCCACGGCAGTGATGCTGCAGTTGCAAGCCCTGCTGATCATCGCGCAGCGCTGGGATCTGCTCTGGATTATTATCGCGGCCCTGACCGTGATCACGATCGCGCTGGTGCGTACGGGTATGACTACCTTCAACCGCGAGGAGATTCTCTCCCGCGAACATGAAACCCTAAACCTGCAGAGCATCATGGCGACGTTCAAGACCTTCTTGCGGGAGTATCAACCGGCGGGCGTGGTGCCGGATCTCTATCCCGGGTTGCCCTTTGCGCCGGGGCGGTTTTACCGTGAAGAGCTTCCCGCACTGCTGCGTGAATTGCGACTGCCCCTGGCCGTTGCCCTGATCGGGGCGGTCGGCGGGACACTGGCCGGGGGGTTTATCGGCAATACCTATGAAATCACTGCGTTTAATCAGGTGTTGGATCGCATCGGGACGGTTGCCGACCCGTCGCCCGGCCTGGCGCTGCTGGTTTTTGCCAATAATGTTCGCGTGTCCGTGCTCTCGAATATCTTTTCGGTTTTCAGCTTTGGTCTGTTTGCCTTCCTGGTACCGACGGTCGCCTTTACCCAGGTTGGCTTTGTCGCCAGCACACTCCAGGCGCGCGGCGGAAGTTGGCTGGCATTGGGTGCCGATAGTCCGCTCCAGTTTGTGCTGACCTATGTGCTGCCGCATGGTATTATTGAACTTCCGACGTTTATTCTGAGCGCGGCGTTAGGCATTCGGATTGGGGCTGCACTGCTCTCACCACCCAGCGGGTTTAGCGTCGGCCAGAATATTCTCTGGGCAATGGCGAACTTCTGGAAGGTCTGGCTGTTGCTGCTGCTACCGCTGATTCTGCTCAGTGCGCTGGTGGAGGGCTTCCTCTCGCCGCTGGTTATTCGCGCATTTTATTGACCTTGGGCATGCGGAAGCCTCGCTTCCGCAGAGACGGGCTTTGGCATGCGGGAGCTATGCTCCCGCGGTTTCTGTTCCGGTTAGGGATGAGAGCTATTATGCAAACGTTTGAGTATGCCGGGCACACGTTGACCTGGGAGATCCATAGTCCCGGTGAGCATACCTTTGTCTTTCTGCATGGATTGTATGGCGCGCGCTCGATGTGGTCGGCAACGATTGAGCGTCTGCGGGATCTGGGGCGTTGTGTCACGCTGGATCTGCCCGGGCACTACCCGGCCCAGACCCCGCCGGACTATACCCGCCTGTCACAGGAATTCCTGATCGATATCGAGGTGGAAGCGATCAAGCATATTTGTGGCGATCAGCCGGTGACTATCATCGGGCACTCGACGGGGGGGTTGGTTGCGCTGGGTGTGGCGGCCCGGTTGCCCCAGCAGGTGCGGCGAGTGATCAGTGTTGACGGTGTGGTCTGGGGACCGCTGATTGGTATCATTGGCACATGCCAGTGGATGTTGCGCCGACGGCTCTCCCCGGTGTGCCGGCTTCTCTGGTGGGTCTCACAACAGTCGTCCTGGTCCATGTTCCAGGGGGCGCGCTCGTATGTCTACGATTTTCGCCGGTTTGCGCGCAACCCGGTGGCACTGCGCATCAACCGGGACTGGTATCCCGACTATCGGCGGCAGTCCCCGGCGAACTGGGCCATTTTAATACGGATGCTCGAGACCTGTGATATGCGCCCTCTGCTGCGCGGAGTGGCAACGCCGGTGCTGGCGATCACCGGCGCGAACGACCCGGTGGTACCACCGGAACAGGCCCACTGGCTGGACAACCATCTGCCCAATGCGACGCTGCGTGTGTTTCAGCATACGGGTCACGCGCCCCAGATTGAGAAGCCGACCGAGTGGGAGACGATTGTGCGCGAGTGGTTGGCGCGGCACCCGGTACAAACCGCGGCCCCGGTTGCAACCTGAAGGTGTATGTAACTGATTTGAGAGCAACAACAAATGTTTGGTCTTCTGAGAAGCAGTGGATGTGGTCTGCGCGCCGCTGAACGCCAGGCGTGGGTTGCACATATCTGTGGGGTATGCCTGGCGTTGCGGCACGACCATGGGCAAATCCCGCCTGACGACCAACTATGACGCGGCGCTGCTCTCAGAGACGGTCTGAAAAGCTGATTCGCGTCGGTCCCACGGCATGCAGGGGGTGCCCTGCGCCACCGGACAGCGCCCCAGGCGTCCCGGCTTCAGCCGGTTCCGGCCACACACCGGCGGAAGCCGGGACGCCCGCGCCGGGGCCGTCGCCCCATGACCCAATACCTTTC
>CAKZQX010000016.1 GCA_937141995.1 uncultured Chloroflexaceae bacterium
CCCCCGCCGATATCCAGGATAAAGATGTCGTCATTGTTGTTCCGGTTCGAGGAAAAGGCCAATGCACTGCCGTCGGGGGACCAGGCCGGGTGGGTATCGGTTGCCGGGCTGGAGGTCAGGTTGGCCAGGTTTGCTCCATTAATATTGACGGCAAAGATATCAACCGAGAGGATATTATCACGCCGTGAAGTGAAGGCCACCCGCTTCTCAGCCGGTTGGGGCGGTATCCAGTCAGGCTGGGTATCGCCGGCGGGTACTTGCGTCAGGTTGGTTGCCTCACTCCCGTCGGCATTCATCACATAGATCTCCGCGTTGCCGTCGCGGTTGGAGGAGAAGGCAATCTGCGCGCCCTGGGCGGACCAGGTCGGCCCCTCGTCGGCCGCCGGTGCCTCGGTCAGGCGCGTCTGTCCGGCTCCATCGCTGTTCATCACAAAAATATCGATATCACCGTCGCGGTTGGAGGAGAAGGCAATCCGGCTCCCGTCCGGCGACCAGGCCGGCATGCTATCCTCCGCCGGATCACTCGTCAGTTGCGCCAGGCCGGAGCCATCAGTGTTGATCGCATAGATGTCGCGGTTGCCCTCAGCCGAGGCAGAGAAGGCAATCCGCGGACTGTTGGGGGCCCACGCCGGTGTCCCGAGTGCTTCCAGGTCAACCGGCACCTCGGTAATTTCAGATCCTTCTATCGGAATGATCGAAAGCGTCGTGTCGCCTGCTTCATCAGTGGTAACATAGGCGATGCGCGTGCCGTCCGGCGACCAGGTCGGCGCGGATTCGACCGCGTCGTTGTTGGTCAGGTTGGTTGCCCCCGATCCATCGGCATTCATAATGTAGAGGTCGGTGGTATCCTCGCGGTTGGAGATAAAGGCAATGCGCCCACCACCGGGGGCCCACACCGGGTCGCTATCCACGGCCGGGTCATTGGTCAGATTGGTTGCGCCGGAGCCGTCGGCATTTATCACAAAAATGTCGGGATTGTCGGCCCGGTTGGAGACAAAGACGATCCGCGCGCCGGCATCTGTTGCGACAACCTGCGTGGTTGTCATTGGTTCGGTGGTAGTGCCGGCGGTTGTCCCCTGGTCGGGCGGTGGGGTTTCGGCGGCCATCCCTTCCGGTTCACCGGCGGGCGCATTCGTCATACCATTCTGTTCTGCGGTAAATTCGCTACACGCTGCCAGCGCAATTCCGGCGAACAGCAGCAGACAGGCAAGCCATAGGGCTTTGAATCTTATGCGATGCACACATACTCCTTTTCTTTGAACACCTTCCTACTCAACTGGTAAGTATACACCCGTAACTTAGCCTATTCCTGAACATTTTGTTCATCTTGTCGTACATTTGCCACCAGCGCGTGATTATTGCCGTGCATATGCAGGGTGCGAATGGGGAAGGGGATCTCAATCCCATCCTGGCGGTAGCGCTTGTGGAGGCGTTTAACGAATTCATGCTTGAGCATATATTGATCAACAAACTCCTTCCCGCGCAGAATGACGGTAAAGTTAATAAAGAAGTCGCCAAAATTGTTGTACCGAATGAATGGATTAAAATCGGCCACGCCTCCCGGTACCTGTTGCATCGTCTCTTTGGCAACTTCTATGGTTACGCGCTCAACAAACTCCAGGTCGCTGTCATAACTTACGCCAACATCAATCAAGATCGACAGTTCCTTGTTCGGATCATAGTAATTCGTCAGAATGGTTGATGTCATTATTGAATTCGGCACAATAATCAGGTTATTCGGCAACTCACGGATCTGTGTGTTGCGCCAGTTAATATCGGCGACATAGCCTTCCTGACCGGTACTCAGGCGCACATAATTGCCCGGGCGAATCTGCCGGGAGAGAATGATCAGGATGCCCGAAATGATATTTGTCAGCGTTTCCTGGAGCGCCAGCGAGATTGCCAGACCACCAACACCGAGGGCGGCTATGGCCGGGGCAACGGGAATACCGAGGATGTCGAAAATGATCGCCAGGGCAATGCTGAATGCAATAATACGAATAATATTGACAACAATCGTCAGGGCGGAAGAACGTTCATCACTGGCCGCGCCATACGAGTTGACCAGGGCGATAGCGGCGCGGATGGAGGCCAGGGTTATGGATATGACAAAGATGACCAGGACCGTGCGGCGGACCAACGGCACAAAGCGCGCGCCAACGGGAGCATACAGCGTGGTTGCCAGGAAAATGCCGAGCAGGATGGCCCAGAGTACAATCCGGTTGCGCAAAATATTGACGACAATCTCGTCGGCACGCCAGCTTGTGCGCCGCGTCCAGATGTGCAGCAAGGCCAGGACTACCCGATCAACGATAAAGCCAATCAGTGCGGCCCCCAGAACCAGGGCCAGTGGCTCCAGAAAGCGTAACAGATTTAGCGACTCGGCTGTTTCAATCATTGGTTATGTTGCTCCTCTTGCAATAATTTGCACAATTCCATGTCTGTCCCGCAACGGCGTTGCGGCACCAGCACGGGCGGCGGACGCGCTGCTGTGCATCCTTACCGGAACCAACTTCCCACAATGTCAGCGCGCGGGCAACTGGTGATTATAAAACTGAATGCCCGGATGCGCCAGCAGGCGCTCAGGCAGTGCGGTATCGGCCGGGTTGCTCCTTCAGGTTGAACATACTATTGTACCCTGATTTGACGAATCGCGGCCTGCCTTGTACTATTGGTACATTGAGCAAGTCTCCAATGCCGTACGCTGGCAGCGCTGCCCCAATTGCAATTGCTAACGTTTTGTAGAAGCAAGATCAGGTCGTGTTCCTGGCACGTTGGTGTGCAGGAAGGCGACGTTTGGGGTGCTCCTATGCAGCGCGTATTTCAACATCAACCACTGTTTGAAACCTATCAACTCGATGCCGCGTATGATGAAATGTTTGACGTGGAGGGCAACTCGCGCGAACAGTATCGTGCGCTCCAGGATCGGCTCATCGAGTTATCACCGGCTGATCTGGATCAGCGCCAGCATGCGGCCGACCTCTCCTTCCTCAATCAGGGGATTACCTTTACGGTCTACGGAGGCGACGAGGGAACGGAGCGGATTTTCCCCTATGATCTGCTGCCGCGTATTTTGACGAGTGCCGAGTGGGAGACGATTGAGCGCGGGTTGACCCAGCGGATCACGGCGCTCAACCTGTTTCTGCGGGATATCTACCACGAGGGGCATATCCTGGCCGATGGCACATTGCCCCGCGAGTTGATCTATACCTGTCGCCATTTTCGCCGTGAGATGCGCGGTGTGCGGGTGCCTCAGGATATTTATATCGCGGTGGTCGGCTCCGATCTGATCCGCATGACCGATGGGCGATTCTGTGTGCTGGAGGATAACCTGCGGGTGCCGAGCGGCGTCTCTTATATGCTGACCAATCGGCAGGTTATTAAGAATGCGTTTCCCCGGCTGTTTGCCAATTATGGTATTCGTCCGATTGATCATTATGGGCAGGCGTTGCTTGCTACGCTGCGCGCACTCTCACCGCCCCATCGCCCCGATCCGCGGATTGTGCTGCTCACGCCGGGGGTGTATAACTCGGCCTACTTCGAGCATGCATTTCTGGCGCGGCAGATGGGCATTGAACTGGTGGAAGGGCGCGATCTGCTGGTTCACGACAATGTTGTGTATATGCGCACGACGGCGGGGTTGCGGCGGGTCGATGTGATCTACCGGCGTATCGATGATGATTTTGTCGATCCGCTGGCATTTCGGGCCGATACGGTGCTGGGGGTGCCGGGTCTGCTGAATGCCTACCGTGCGGGCAATATTGCGCTTGCTAATGCGGTCGGTACCGGGATTGCCGATGATAAAGCGCTCTATGCCTATGTGCCGATGATTATTCGGTATTACCTGGGGGAAGAGCCGATTTTGCCCAATGTCGAAACCTATCTCCTCTCGGATGCCTCGCAGCGGAGCTATGTGCTGGAGCATTTGGAGGAACTGGTGGTCAAGGCGGTGGGCGAGTCGGGCGGCTATGGCATGTTGATCGGTCCCCATAGTACGGCTGAACAGCGCGACACGTTCCGCAAGCAGATCCTGACCGACCCGCGTAATTATATCGCCCAGCCGACGCTCTTGTTCTCACGGGCACCCTGCTTTATTGACGGCAAGGTTGAGCCGCGCCATGTTGATCTGCGTCCATATATTTTGTATGGCGATAAGGTGACGATTGCGCCGGGCGGGTTGACCCGGGTTGCGCTACGGCGTGGGTCGCTGGTGGTGAACTCGTCGCAGGGTGGGGGGAGTAAGGATACCTGGGTGCTCTACGATCAGCCCCAGGAAGCAAGCCTGAAGAAGTGAGCAGATATTCCTATGCTAAGTCGTGTTGCCGATAGTCTCTACTGGATGAGTCGCTACCTGGAGCGGGCCGAACATACTGCGCGTCTGCTCGATGTAAATCTGCACCAGATGCTTGACCAGACGCCCGACACCGCCGGCCGCCGCTGGGAGCGGTTGCTGGCGAGTCTGCGTATCCCGCCGCCCGACGGCGCTTATGATGCCTACAGCATTACGCAAATGTTGACCTTCAATCTGGAGAATAGTTCGTCGATTGCCGCCTGTATCGCGGCCGCGCGGGAGAATGCGCGCCAGGTGCGCGAGCAGATTAGCTCCGAAATGTGGGAGCAGCTTAACCGGCTCTTTCTCCATGTTAAGTATACTGATCGAAGCGAGTTCTGGAAGTGTGAGCCACACGAGTTTTTCCAGACCGTTAAGCAGGGCGCGCACCTGTTCCAGGGGATCACTGATGCGACCATGAATCATGGTGAGGGCTGGCAGTTTATTCAACTGGGGCGGGCGCTTGAGCGGGCAGGCGCCACCGCCGTGCTGCTGGATGCTCATTTTGTGGCGTTGTTATGCGATACCTCGTCAGCGTCGGATTACCTGGCCTGGATCGGTTTGTTGAAGTCGTGTACGGCCTTTGAAGCCTACTGCAAGGTCTACACGGCGGATGTACGTTCCGACCGGGTGGTGGAGTTTTTGCTGTTCAATGCCGAATTTCCCCGTTCGGTGCGGTTTACGGTTGGGGTGATGTATGGAGCGTTGCAGTCGATTGCCAACATAACCAGTATGCCGAACCCTGGTCGTGTTGAGCGCTTGATTGGCCGTCTGCGGGCTTCGGTGGATTATGGTCAGGTCGATGAGATCATGAATGGTAGTATGCATAGCTACCTGGAGAGCATTCAGCGCCAGTGTGCGCAGATCCATACTGCGATCCAGCAGGTCTATATTGCCTATCCCATCGATACGGCTCTGGCGTCGTGATTTTCTAATATCCGGTATTACAAATATGTATTATACAACTCGTCATATAACCAGGTTTCGTTATAGCGCGCCGATCAGCGAGAGCATGATGGAAGTGCGGATGCGTCCGCGCACGGAAGGCACGCAGCGCTGCCTGGATTTCTCGCTGCAGACGGCTCCGCGCACTCACACGACCTGGTATCGGGACTATCTGGGAAACATGGTCTACCATTTTGACATTCCGGGCCGGCATACGCAACTGACCATCACGGCCGAGTCGCTGGTTGAACTGACACCGCCGCCGCCGCTGCCCGAAGCGCTGCCGCCGACGACCTGGGATGAGCTTGACGCGGCGGTTCGGCTTGGTGATTTCTGGGATATGTTGATGCCCAGCCATTTTGCCCGCGCCACGCCGCTGCTCGCGGAACTGGCCCGCGAACTAGATGTCCAGCGCCGTGAGGATCCCCTGAGTCTGCTGCGGGAACTGAATGCCGGAATCTACGCTACCTTTGCCTACATGTCGCAGATCACCGAGGTTGACTCGCCGATTGATGATGCCCTCAAGCGCCGCCAGGGGGTCTGTCAGGATTTCTCGCATGTGATGATTGCGCTGGTGCGGGAGTGGCTGCATATTCCCTGCCGCTATGTCAGCGGGTATCTTTTCCATAGCAGCGAAGAGCATGACCGCTCGGAGCAGGATGCCACGCATGCCTGGGTTGAAGTGTTTTTGCCGAATCTGGGATGGGTCGGCTTCGATCCGACAAACAATCTGATAGCGATGGAGCGGCATATTCGCACGGCGGTCGGGCGCGATTATGCGGATGTGCCGCCGACGCGCGGTGTGTTCAAAGGGCAGGCCCGCACAGAACTGGATGTGGGCGTGCAGGTTACGCCAACGGAAGCGCCGCCCCCCGATGAGGAGTTGCTCCCGCCGGTTGAGTGGAACCCGGTGGAGGTCTCGTCCCAGGAAGAGTTGCAGCAACAGCATCAGCAAGAGCAGGATCAGCAGCAACAGCAACAGCAGCAGTGAGCGCAAAACGCGAAAACATTGGCGTGCGCAAAGCCGCAAAGGGCGCAAAGAACTGCACTGCATATCAACAGTGAGCCACAAGCTACGTGCGTGGCCCTAAGAAACGATCACCGTTAAAATGAATTAGATGCCCGGGCAACTCAGCTAACCAGACTTCGGTTTCCCAAGCAATCTCGGTGAGATAAGCCTTGAAAGTGGTGAAGTCGGGAAACGCACTGACATAGATTATCCCGGCTGAGCATCCACTGATGGCTTCTTCTAACTCGACACGTCGTTTTGGTGAAACCGGGCCATGGGAGGTTACAGCTTCAATCAAGTACAGCCAGTTCCTCTGTTGATCATAGAGCACAACATCCGGCAGTTTATCGTGGCTGGGTGCAGGAATACCCAACGTTGCAAAACCTGCTTTGTCAAGAATAAGTGTCTTTTGTGCTGTGTCACCGAGATAGAGCAGTCGAGCGCCTGGGGCAAAACGCGGCCCAAACTCTTCTACGATAGCTGCCTGCAACTCGTTGTGTTTCCCGGGGGAGAGATGATATTCTTCGCCATTTTCGAGAATGAGCGGAATTTTATGCTGATCTTGCTGCTTCTGGTAAAGCTCCAGAAGCGCACCTTTGCTTGTAATAAACGTCGCAACAGCATCCTGCCATGTATCTGTTCCATAGGCGCGAATAGTACGGATGGCCTCGGCTGAGAGGGCATAGTGTGTTCGGGGGCTATTTGTCGGAAGCGTTGGTTCATCGGGATTACGCACCGCAATACCGGCCTGCACAAATTGGTGAATGACCTGCCGTCGAATTGTTTCGCGGGTATTCTCTGCATACTTGCGATCATAGCGCCGCGCCATCTCTCCCATTATTTCATGAATGCCCAGGCTCTGACGTTTGGCATTACTCCAGGAGTTTTCTTCGGATAATTGCGCAAGCACAAGCAAGGTCAGTGCTGAAATTTCATTCTGCTGTGCTTTGGGTAATCCCATCATTTTCAAGATCTCCTGAGCTTCCTGGATCTTTCCCATCTTTATCCGAGCCTCTCTGATCAAAGGTATATCCGCAAACGCTGCATCCGTTTCACGCAGCACCGCAAACACGACCGCATCAGGATCGGCGGGTGCGCCGGTGGCCTTCCGGGTCACCAGGGTCTGCCCAATCTTCCGAATAACCGCCAGCGGTGGTAGGGGTAAGGCGCGGAGTTCGGCCGCATTCACCTGGGTTGTTCCATTGGTCATGCGCACATACCGATCCAGGCAGGCGCTGTTGAACAGGGCCGCCAGACCGTAGATCTCGGCATCTTCCAGTTCGCGGTTGTTACTGTAAATATAGTTGAGATGATTCTCCAGGCCGAGCCAGGCGTGGGGAAACTGCGTTGCCGGCAGGGGTGCCGCCACCAACCGCCGCACGTCTTCCTTGGCGCTGAAGCGCCGCAGGATGACATAGTTGCGCATTGGCACCAGCAGCGAACGTGACCGCTCGGTGAGGAGAAATCCCTGTGGTTTCTTGCGCCGATCCGTTGGCCACATAATCTGCTGCTGCTGAACATTTTGCATCCAGAGCAGCGGCACTGCCGTGCCCCGGTCAACCGCCGGCGCATCGGTCAGAAACTCCTCGGCGCGAAAGGCCACCACTGGACCGGTCGAGATGGATAACCCATAGCCGGCGAGCGAGCCATTCCAGGTATCAACGATGTTGATAATCTCTTCGTCGAAATCGGTCAGCGGTATGCGAAAAAAGGTCTCGCCGGCGCGGCAGGTGGCAAAGGTCTGCAATGCGACTGTGCGCCGGCGCGTGCGCGCCAGATCGCTGCTGCCCTGCGAGGAGGAAATGGTGACCGAAGAGTTGTCAGCGTGCGGGGCGTTCGGCTCGTCCGGCAGGCGCTTCCGAAAGGCAAAGATAACATTTTCCTGGAGCACGGCATCCGCTTTGAAGGCACTCATCCGCGACTCAAAAGTATGCACGGCCAGCGGTACCGCCTGCTGCAAGAAACTGCGCCGAAACTTGCCGAAATATGCGCCGGAACAGAAGCTGCGCGGCACGATAAAGCCGGCCTGCCCCTGATCGGCAAGCAGGTGCGCGGCAATGGCGAGAAACAGCGTGTAGATATTTGTGTTGCCGTGAACCAGCTTTGCGGTTGCTCTGGCACGGGGATCGTCCCGGTTGAGTTTAAAGTAGGGCGGGTTGGCAATGATATAGTCGTAGGTTGGGGCGAGCGCGGAGTTGTTTGTACCATGGTGTGCGAATAAATCCGGTTGATGCGCGTTGCAGTAGTTGAGGATAAAATCGCCCTGAACGATGCGCGTGTGGACCTGTACGCCATGCTGGGCCGCAAAGCTTCCGGCAAACGCGAGTGCTGCGCGCGCGACCGAACAGAGGAGCGGGTCAATTTCAACGCAGTCAACAAAAAGCTCGGTGCAAGTCTTACGCTGAATAGCCTGCTCGATCATGGCGCATGCCAGCGTTCCCGATCCGGCAGCGGGGTCCAGAATGCGCGCACCATCGCGCACGCTACCGAACTGATACGCCATAAACTCGGCAATGGCCGCCGGGGTCAGAAATTGCCCGTGCTGCCGGCGCTGCGTCTCGGTACATTGCTGGAGGACGCGCAGACCTGCGTTCAGGCTGTAGGCAACCGGTGTTGGGGCACCGGCAGGGTGCGTACTGGTTCGATTGATACTCATCTGCTTCGCGTAAGCTCCAACTCCAAAAAGCCCCGTCTGGCGCATACAGGCGCGTAACGATGGGTGTGCCGCCGATTATACCACGGATGTTCGATTATCCTCTGCTTTTCTCTACGAAAAATGGCACGCTTCTTGCATCATTTCCCGGCGTGGTTGTAAGCGACTGTCATCCCGGCGGGTCCGGCTGCGACAGTCATCAGTTGAAATGAAAGAGATAGCGTATGTCCGAAGAAAAGGTATCGTACTCACCCGCAAATGCCGACCTGAGACAGCCCTCCGAGAGTCAGGCGGGTGGCCCACCGCTGATCGTGTTTGTTGGACTGGCCTCCCTTGGCCTGCTGGCCCTGATCGTTGTGATTTACCTGTTTGCCGGTGATCCAAATGGTGTGGGCACACCGGGAGCCGCGCCGGCCGAAGGCGCTACCGCGCCGGCCGAGGGTGCAACTGCTCCGACTGAGGGTGCCGCACCCACGCCGGAAGCTGCGCCGATGCCGGAAGCCGCGCCGACGGAAGGGGCCGCGCCTGCGCCGGAAGCCGCGCCGACGGAAGGGGCCGCGCCGATGCCGGAAGCCACGCCGGCAGAGGGGGCCACGGCCGAGAATGTTATCGTAAGCTCCAACTTTGAAACAGTTCCCCAGGGATCCGGCGCGATTGGCACGGTTATTCTCAGTCAAGCACCCGAGGGTGAGGGAATGCAAATCCAGGTAGAGGTTCAGAATATTCACGCCGGCGCGCATGCCTGGCATATCCATAGTGCCTCTTGCAGCGACCTCTCCGCGCCGATTGTTGTCCCGTTCACCGCCACAGCCAGTTCCGATGGGTTGGCTGCGCCGATTGAGGTGAGCGATCCGGTGATGCCGGTCGTGGCAAGCGCGTTGATCCCGGCGGATCGCCTCTCGCAGGAGCAACTGGACGCGGGAGCCTATAGTCTGCATATTCATCAGAATGCCGGTGTGGAGCACGGTCCCACCATCGCCTGTGCCAATCTGTAAATATAGGTAGAACCAGGTACAGCGTGGGAAGAACAAAGAACAGCGAACAGCGAACAAACTGATTACCCACTGAAGATCCAATCAACCCGTCTTCTTCTCGGTTGCTTTATCAACGACGGGCTATCTTTTATTGCCCGGTGCAGGTGATGCGCAAATGCGCGAACCTGCACCGGGTTATTCTGTTGGGAATGTGGGAGTCATGCTCCCGCTGGTTCATTATTAACAGGAGTTACGCGGTCGGTTCCAAATCAGATGTTTATCTGGATGAACGCCCCGATTCGCCTCCGGCAGGGCGGAAGATTCCATTCTTTTTCACAAAAATGTTGCACAAAGTGCAACATTTTTGTGAAAAAGATAAAGACAGTACCATGCTGCCGCAGGCGTTTCTGACGTTCGGGGTTGGCACCAGTCCAGAACAAACTCCCACTGCGTAACGCGTGTTATGAAGGGACCATCGCTCTCACCTGTGCATAAGATTGGCATAGATTTTGCAAGATTCCGGAGTAGAGAACGTAGATATAGAAGTATACCGTACAGAGCGCACCGAACGTGCGGCTATCGAACAGCATAATTTGTCATCGTCCTCTGTTTTTCTGTTCTTGCGCTTGTTCTCTCTGGTTGAGAAAACGCCGAGATAAATTTCTAAGAGAGTAAGAGTAACTGAGTGAGAGCGTTTTCCTGGTACATGTAAAGGGGGAGCCGGCGGTAGTGCTCATCTTCGGCAATATCCTGGCAACCGGGATGTGTGGCATATCGTCCAAACAAATGATAGCGCCTCCAACGAAAGTTGTATGTCCAGTTACACGCGGTCTACGATGTAGAAACTGTGCGGCAGCGCTATAATGAATCTAGAACATATGCCGGCGAGACGGCAAACTGCATGCAATCCCCTTGAGGAGGTAATAATATGTATCGCAAAGAAACAAATTACTGGCCCCGTCACATACATCTACTCTTTCTTTTCCTGCTGATCGGTGGACTGTTAAGCTTTTCTACGGTTCATTCGCCTGCATCTGCCCAGGAAACTGACGGTAATGCCAATATTATTGTTACGTTAAGCAGTGATCCGAGCCTGTATGTTACGCGTGGTGAGGATATGACCATTGCTGCAGATGTCGAGAATATTGGTGCCGCTGCCGCCGAGGATGTCCGGGTAACACTTAATTTTGACGAAGACTGGCTGTCTCTGGAAGATGTGCGCTTCAACGGGAGTCGCGGTTGGGTCGAAAGCTACAACGACAGTAGCGTCACGCTGGGCTTCCGCTATCTCGAGGTCAATAACGATGACGACGATGCCGGCGATGAGACCCGTTCAGCAACGGTGGTGTTGAATGTTGCCCCGACCGTGCCCATTAACGAGGAGTTGACACTGCGGGCAAACTACAACTGGAACGATGCGCTGAACGGTGGCGCGGGCGAGAGCAACCAGGTAAAAGTGACCGTTAAGGCTGCCGAAGCCGTTAGCCGGACGCTGCAGGATGATGATGGTGCAGTGGCCGATACCACACCTCCGGTCAGCGCGATCGTCGA
>CAKZQX010000017.1 GCA_937141995.1 uncultured Chloroflexaceae bacterium
ACCGGAAGAAGACCCGGCGACATCCGCGGCCCCAACGCCGCGCCATGGTGCGCGACGCAAGGATACGCTGGTGCTGACGGCCGATAATCTAGCCCCCATCCAGAGTGTTATGAGCCGACTGGCACAAGATCTGGGGACGCAGTGTATCATGTTGACCGACCGCGCCGGGATGGTGCTGGTTGAGGTGGGAACAACGCATGATCTGCCGACCATGATCCTGCTGCCGCTGCTCTCAACCAGTTTTTCGACCACGGGTGAGGTGGCCCGGCAGTTGCACGAGGAAGACGCGACAACCCTCTACATTCACGAGGGGGTCAACTATGACCTTTACTGTTTTGACATTGTGCAGCGCTTTCTGCTGGTGCTGGTCTTCAACAAAAAGGTTGCCACGTCAAAAATCGGTACAGTCTGGATTTCAACCAAGCGGGCTATTCGCGAACTCCATGATGAATTGAGTTGATTTGATTTGCGCTCCACGGTTAGCTATGCTATACTCGCCGACGCAGCAAACAGCACCAGGACAATAAATTCAACCTTTCACCCCGTGAGGGGTTGCGTTTTTTTGCCTCATAGAGTATAGTCTTTGTGAAAGACTGAACAAACATCCGCGCCGCGGTGCGCATCTGATCGTTTCGCAATGGGGCTCGTGCTCGCAGCCTGTCGCCCCGGCAGGCTGCGCCAGACCATACAGAGTGGTGTCTGGTGAGAGGATACATTGAGGAGGTATCGCTTTGTTCTCTTGGCTATCGCGGCTACGGAATTATCTGTTAGCACACCCACGAACCACCATCCTCGTTACGGTGGTAGCGGCAGTTACGATTGTCAGCACGTACTGCATACCAACCGGTGAACCACACGTTGAAGTAAAGGCGGAACCACTGTTCTACATTATCGGCAGTGCGGAGAACCCTTTCTTCCCCTTTGTTAACTCATTTACCATTATGCTGATTGCCGATGTTCTCGTTATCGGTCTGGCATTCTGGGCTACCCGCAATATGCAGATGGTGCCGCGCGGTCTGCAAAATATTGTGGAGATGACGATTGAGGCGTTGTACAATCTTTTTAGCACGATCAACCGCACCTATGTTGCCCGGGCCTTCCCCCTCGCGGCGACGCTCTTTCTCTATGTGCTGGCCTGTAACCTGCTGGGGCTTATTCCGGGGGTCGGGTCGATTGGCGTCTGCCATGAGTACCACGGGTCTGAGAGCGTTGAGGGTGAAGCGGCCGCCGGCGGGATCTTCTTCATGCGGGCCGAGGGGGAAGAGGGCGCGCCGGCCGATCCCAACCCGTATGATACCTGCCCGCCGGGCGAAATCCTGGTGCCGCTCTTCCGTACCCCCAGCGCTGATCTGAACTTTACCTTTGGGATTGCGACCATCGCCTGGGTGTATATCGAGTATCTGGGCTTTAAGTCGCTTGGTCGGGGATACTTGCGGAAATTCTTTAACACTAACGGCATTATGTCGGTTGTGGGTATCTTTGAGTTTATCGGGGAACTGGTCAAACTGCCGGCGTTCGCCTTTCGTCTCTTTGGTAATATCTTTGCCGGCGAAGTGGTGCTGGTGGTGCTGGCGTTCCTGATTCCGCTCTTCTTGCCCATGCCGCTCTATGTCTTTGAGTTGTTTGTGGCCTTTATTCAGGCGTTTATCTTTGCGGTGTTGACGATGGCATTTATTACGGTGGCAACGACCGGCCACGAAGAAGAACATGCCGAGGAACATGACGATCATGCAACCTATCCGCAGCGGGAGATAGAACCGGAACCCCAGCATTAAGGTATCCGGACGCAATCCCGGGTGGGTTGTGGATTGTACTACGACTGGTTGACCGTAATTTCAGGAAGGAACATTCTTTTACGGAGGGACACACACAATGACGGATGCAGGTCTTCGTCTGATTGGAACGGCGCTCGCAATTGGTCTGGCGGCGATTGGACCGGGTATTGGGATCGGGGTTATCGTGTCCGGGGCGTTACAGGCCATTGGTCGTAACCCGGAGACGCAGAACACGGTCGTTACCTATATGTTTATCGGGATCGCCTTTACGGAAGCGTTGGCTATCTTTGGTCTGGTGATCTCATTCTTGATAGGTTTCGGAGTATTGTAGCGGTGGACGCCGATGCTTAAAGACGGGGAGCGTTCATGGAAGCGTTAGGTATTAATTTCAATCTCTTCCTTGCGCAGGTGATTAACTTTGGCGTCGTCGTCGGGGCGCTGTTCTACCTGCTGTACAAGCCAGTGCTCAAGATGCTGCGCGACCGCACCGAGCGGATCGAGCAGAGCCTGCAGGAGTCGGATCAGGTGCAGGAGCAACTGGATAACGCCCGGCGGGATTATGATGCCGAGATCGCACGGGCCCGCCAGGAAGCGGCGACAATCCTGTCGCAGGCGCAGGAGCGGGCCCGGTCGCAAGAGACTGAGATTGTTTCACAGGCCCGCCAGGATGCTGACCGCATTCGCACCGAAGCGCGGGAGCAGGCCGAGCAGGAGCGTGATCAAATGCTGCGTGAGGTCAAGGATCAGGTGGCAGGGTTGGTCACAATGACTGCCAGTCGGGTATTGCAGGCGGAACTGGCCGCGCAGGGCCACGATCGGTTGATTAATGAGTCGCTCGAGGCATTGGGGCGGCAGTAAGCACGGTGGCTGTATTCGGCAGTACCTATAGCGGAGACGGACGGTGACAACATCTGAAGCAGAGACATACGCGCGCGCACTCTATGAGTCGGTCGTTAGCATGGTGGTCAAGCAGTTGCGCACTGCGACACCGAAACTGGAGGATGTCAACCCGGAAGAGGACGACCTCAACAAGCGGGTGCGTTCCGCATCGCCAACCGGGACACCTCCTGAGGTGCGCAATTTCTTGACCATGGTGATCAACGAAGGCGTGTTCGACCGGCTGCCCGAAATTATTGAGGCGTTTGAGCGCTACAGCGGTGTGCGGGAAGAAGTCAGCCTGCCGGCTGAAATCATTAGCGCTATTCCGTTGAGCGATGAGCAGCAGCAGCACATCACCGATGAGTTGCAGCAGCGTTATGAGCAGTCGCTCAGGTTCCGGTTTACCGTGGATGAGTCGCTGATCGGTGGCTTGATTATCCGGGTTGGTGATCAGGTGCTTGATAACAGCCTGCGAGTGCGCCTCAACGAGGTCCAGCGCAATATGCTGGCAACATAAGGCCATTTGTTGGATTCGGCTAGGTTTCGGCGGGCGGTTAGCCTCCTTGTGTGGGGGTGACTCCGGCCCGCCGTTTTGCAGCGTATGGGTCGCAGTACCTCCGCCGCCTGTGCCTCCTTTGTAGCCGGCATGGTTTTGTCTGTTTCACCCCGCCGGCCGCTGCCGGTTTCATAAATTCTGATACGGAGGGTCGTTATGACTGTTATATCTGATGATTTACTTGCGCGTCTGAAAGAAGGAATTACCGGCGGTGTTGACTTTAAACCGCATCAGGTCAATGTCGGTACCGTCGTGAGCGTGGGCGATGGTGTGGCCCGCATCGAGGGGCTTGACCAGGCCATGGCGAGCGAGTTGTTGGAGTTTCCGGTGACGGCGGATCGGCCGGAGCCAATCTATGGCATGGCCCTCAACCTGCAGAAGGAGTCGGTCGGGGCGATTATTTTGGGTGACTATCTCGAGATTGAGGCGGGCGATCAGGTGACATCCACCGGGCGTGTGATCTCGGTGCCGGTGGGCAAGGAGTTGATCGGGCGCGTGGTGAATCCGCTAGGGCAACCGATTGACGGTAAAGGCCCGGTGACGACGCAGAATACGCGCCTGATCGAGCGGATTGCTCCCGGTGTGATTGCGCGTCAGTCGGTCGATACGCCGGTGCAGACGGGTATTATCGCTATTGATGCGTTGATTCCGATTGGTCGCGGTCAGCGTGAGTTGATCATCGGCGACCGTCAGACCGGGAAGACCGCGGTTGCGATTGATGCGATCATTAACCAGAAGGGCAAGGGGCTGATCTGCATCTATGTGGCTATCGGCCAGCGCCGCGCTCAGGTTGCGCAGATTGTAGCAACGCTGGAGCAGTATGGTGCGATGGACCATACGATTATTGTCTCGGCTTCCGCCTCGGAGTCGGCGGCGCTCCAGTATATTGCGCCTTACGCCGGCTGTGCGATGGGCGAGGAGATTATGGAGAATGGTATTGAGGTCAATGGCGAAACCGTGCGTGACGCGCTGATCGTCTACGATGACCTCTCCAAGCATGCCACAGCCTATCGCCAGGTGTCGCTGCTGCTGCGCCGCCCGCCGGGACGTGAGGCTTATCCGGGTGATGTCTTCTACCTGCACTCGCGCCTGCTGGAGCGCGCCGCCCGCCTCAATGAGGACTTTGGTGGCGGTTCGCTGACCGCGCTGCCGATTATCGAAACCCAGGCCAACGACGTATCGGCCTATATTCCAACAAACGTTATTTCGATTACCGATGGGCAGATCTATCTGGAGTCGGACCTGTTCAACGCCGGTCAGCGTCCCGCGCTGAACGTGGGTACGAGCGTGAGCCGCGTCGGTGGTTCGGCGCAGACGCGCGCAATGCGTAGTGTGTCGGGGCGCATGAAGCTGGAACTGGCACAGTACCGCGACCTGGCGGCGTTTGTGCAGTTTGCCAGTGACCTGGACCCCGCAACCAAGGCGCAGATCGACCGGGGGCAGCGATTGCAGGAGATATTGAAGCAGCCGCAGTATCGCCCGCTTG
>CAKZQX010000018.1 GCA_937141995.1 uncultured Chloroflexaceae bacterium
CTGACGGAGGATGCAGCGCTGGCCGAAGAACTCCTGGCCGACGAGAAGGAGCGGGCCGAGCATCTGATGCTGGTTGACCTGGGGCGCAACGATATTGGCCGCGTGAGCACGCCCGGCAGTGTCAGCGTTCCCGAGTTTATGATCGTCGAGAAGTATAGCCATGTGATGCATCTGGTTTCGCATGTTACCGGGAAGCTACGCGCCGATATGAGCGCCCTCGACGCGCTGCGGGCCTGCTTTCCCGCCGGCACCGTCAGTGGTGCGCCCAAGATCCGTGCCATGGAGATCATCACGGAGTTGGAAGGCACCGCGCGGGGCATCTACGCAGGTTGTGTCGGGCATGTGGGCTTCAACGGCGACCTGGACACCTGCATCAGCCTGCGCACCATGCTGGTCAAGGATGGCGTCGCCTATGTGCAGGCGGGCGGGGGTGTGGTCGCCGACAGCGTCCCGGCAAGTGAGTACCAGGAGAGCTGCAATAAAGCCGCCGCGCTCCTCCGCGCAATTGAGGTGGCAGAGGAGATGGGGTGAGGTAGGGGTTAACGGTTAGGGGTTAACGGTTAGGGGTTATGGTGTTATACTGTCGGTATACGATTTCATCAGGTTAGCGCATCCTTTCAGATGATTGCAGTTGATCACAATATTGAAAAGCGATCCACAAGACCCAAAATAAGCACATCAGTCCATTCTGAGTTTACATGTAACCCATAACCCGCAACCCGTAACCCATAATTCCAACTTCGAGTAAGGATATTATTGTGACCTTTCAAGAGATACTCCAATCGGTACAATTTGTCGTTAACCGGGAGGGTCAGGCCACAGCGGCAGTGATGCAAATCGATGCCTGGGAAGCTCTCATGGCGCTGCTGGAGGATCTGGAAGACCAGGAACTGGTGCATGCCCGGATGAAAGACTGGCGCAGCAAGGCCGGTTGGACGGGCTGGGATGCGTTCCTGAACGAGATCAAATCAGAAGAAGACACAAATGTCTTACCGCCTGTGGATTAAAAAGATTTAGACGAGCAATCGGAATAGTTAGTACAATGACAGATCAAACAAAACCTCTCGCTCACTCCACCATCCTGGCGCTGGAGACCTCCTGTGATGAGACGGCTGCGGCGATTGTACGCGACGGCCGCGAGGTGCTCTCCAATGTTGTTGCCTCGCAGATGGATATGCACCAGCGCTACGGCGGCATTGTGCCGGAGGTCGCCTCGCGGCAGCATATTCTCAGCCTGCCCCCGGTGCTGCTGGAGGCGTTGTCCGTCCTGCCGGGCGGCTGGAACGATGTTCAGGCCGTCGCCGCCACCTATGGCCCCGGCCTGAGTGGCGCGCTGCTGACCGGCCTGAATGCGGCCAAGGCGCTGGCCTGGCAGCGTGGTCTGCCCTTCGTCGGTGTCAATCACCTGGAGGCGCACATCTATGCAAACTGGCTAATTCCGGAAGTCGGGGAAACCGAAGTTCAGCCGGAAGCGCTGGAGTTTCCGCTGGTGGCGCTGGTGGTCAGCGGTGGGCATACGCTGCTGGCGCTGCTCCAGGATCACGGCGACTATCAACTGCTGGGGCAGACCCGCGACGATGCAGCCGGCGAGGCCTTTGACAAGGTTGCACGCATCCTGGGATTGGGCTACCCCGGTGGCCCGGCTATCCAGCAGGCGGCTACGCGCGGCGAAGGCGGGGAGGCGCTGCCCCGGGCCTGGCTGCGCGACAGCTACGACTTCTCCTTCAGCGGCCTCAAAACCGCCGTGCTGCACAAGGTTCAGGACCGCCGGGCACCTGCGGCCAATGTATCGCCCCGTCATCGCACGCGTGGGCGGAAGCCAAGAGCCACGCTCCCACCAGCAGCGACCAGTCCCGGTTTGCCGTCGCCGGCAACCGATACGCCGTCCGCTTCCTCTAAGCTTGATCCCCGTTTCACGGCGCAGATTGCCTATGCCTTTCAGGAGTCAGTGGTGGATGTGCTGGTGTCCAAAGCGGTTGAAGCCGCCCGGCAGTTTAGTGCCACCGCCATTCTGCTGGCGGGAGGGGTGGCCGCAAATACCCGGCTGCGTAGCGAGTTAACCCGCCGCGCCGAGGTACCTGTGCGCTACCCGCCGATCTGGCTTTGCACCGATAATGCCGCAATGGTTGCCGCCGCGGCATACTATCGCTTCGATGCAGGCGTACAGAGCGGGTGGGATCTGGATGTGCTGCCGGGGCTGCGGTTGGGCATGTAACTTTTTTAAGGAAAGAACAAACAGGCAAAGAACAAAGAACAAACAGATTACTGTGTATTCCGGGCACTCTTTGTTCTCTGTTGCTTTGTTCTTTGTTCTCTCCACAGCTTCATGTGAGACTGGCGCGGGCCAGATCCGGTTTATTGGTGATAATGCCGGTCGCACCCCAGGCGACCAGCCGGCGCATCACCGCCGGGTCGTCCACCGTCCAGACGTTGACAGTATAGCCGGCGCGGCGCACGCGCGGGAGCATCTGCCGGAGCAGCGGCAGTTCAATGGCCGGGTGCCAGGTTGTCGCCTGTATCTCCCGCAGCGCCAGGAACGGCCATAGCTCACGCAGGCGAGTGGCGGGGTGGTAGCTGCGGGTGCCCATCAGGTAGCCCCGTGAGAGTTCGGGCGCGACCCGGCTGAGTTTGCGCAATGCCGATGCGGAAAACGCCGAGACCAGCGTCCGGTCGATTAGATTATACGCGCGCAGTAACGTCACGGTCGGCACAACAATATCCGACTGCTTGAGTTCCACATTGAGCAGGATACCGGATTCGCGGGCAAACACACATACTTCGGCCAGGGTTGGCACCGTCGCGCCGGCGATATCCAGGCAGCGCAGGTCAGCCAGGGTGCAGGTGTCTACCGGACGTGGTTGTCCATCCCAGCGCTCCGTCGTCGTATCATGAAAAACCACCAGCACACCATCAGCGCTCCGCTGCACATCGAGTTCCAGCATATCCGCGCCCTGCGCGTGAGCAAGTTCAAACGCCGCCAGGGTATTTTCCGGCGCATAGGCCGAGGCTCCTCGGTGCGCAATTACTAGCGGCATACGGTATCTCCAGGCCATGCAACTATCATGCAACGCTGTCCCACAAAAAACCCTCCTTCCCGCGGGAAGGAGGGTTTTTGTGGGACAGCGTATGCACCATTACAAATGATCAGACAAGACTGGCGGCCTCTTCTTCCTTGTAGAGTTCCCGCTGATAATCAATCGCCAAATCTGCCTCGCGTGCTTTGGGCGTGAGCACCGGAGTAAGCAACCGCTGTACGGCCATAACGTGGGCGCAAGTTCCCCATGTGTGGAAGAAAGAACATGTGCAATCCCAGTGTCCATCGTTCAGTGTAACGTTATGGGTTGTATCATTATCTCCGCGAACACTCATCTTAAGTTCATTAATTTCAAGGCGTTCGGGTTCCTGCGCATACCGTCGGGCCTTCTCGATCTTGCCGATCAAATCCGAGTGCATAAGGCACCTCCTCGTTTAGTACGTGGCAGTGCGGCCTGTTCCGCGCTGCAATCTTATTACGAGACAAAAACAGAGAAGCGGCAACAGGCGCTATGAGACCTGTGCCGCCCCGTTGGGCTGAATATGTAGATGTGTCGTAAGTTTTTTCACCCTGTTGCTCCTTCGCAAGAAGGTAACACTATTTTTGGAAAGAAAGATAATACATACATTATACTCACTGTGTCAGGTAGAGTCAAGACCTGGCAATTGCCGCTCCTGCCGCTCCAGCAGATCACGGATGTCCTGAATGGCAACCGGGATTTGCTGGAGTGCCTGCTCCAGCCGGGGAGGGAATGTCTCCTGTGATGGGTAAAGTAACTACGTTCGTCGTCGGTTGCGCAATGGCACCGCAGACGCAGAGAGCGTAGAGTTATGTTCCAGACTCGGCGCTCGCGGCGGTAAATATATATGCTCTCGTCTGAATGCGCCTTGTTTACGCTACACCTTACAAATCTCGGCGCTCTCAGCGTCTCGGCGGTGCAAGCTCATTCACCCCCGCCGGCGTTTCAGATCCTCCACCACACAGCGCAGTTCCTCGTAGGAGATTTCTTCGGGC
>CAKZQX010000019.1 GCA_937141995.1 uncultured Chloroflexaceae bacterium
GCCGGGACTCCCGATCAGTGATGTCCGGTCAGACCGCCGTCGGGTGCATTGTATGTACCATTCCGAAGTCAGACCGCTGTAGGGTGCATTGTATGCACCATTCCGAAGGGAACGCCTGATCCGGCTGAAGCCGGGACTCCCGATCAGTGATGTCCGGTCAGACCGCCGTCGGGTGCATTGTATGCACCTGGAATGGTGCATCACCGGGCACGCGATAGCATGGCGTGCCCGGTGCAGACCGCACCATGCACAACCGGGGACAGCCACACCCAGCCTGCGGAACAGACCGTCGCTGCGTCCATCATGAAGCTCATTCGTTAAAAGGGGAACATCAAAGTGGTTTGAACAACTGCGCTCTTTTTGTCCTGGCCCGTCACCGGGAGGCGTTCAAAAGCGCTTAACAGGCGGTGTTCACGCCTGGGAGGCATCCGCTGATCTCTCGATTTTCCGGCGCGAAGCGAATAACGCACCGTTAGTCCTACCTTGCGGTAAGAAACCTCCACCTCGTCAACTGCGGCGCGGGTATGCGCGGCAGCCCATGCGCTTGCGGCTGTTGTATTGCGGGTGTTGCACCTCCTGGCCGCTTTCCCCTGGCGCGACCCTCACCTGCACATTCCTGGGTATGTAACCGAGTATACCACACCTGCGCAAGCACCCGACAGCGGAGATTGCGGGAGATCTGGTGGATACCGGAGCGGAGATATCTTTTTCTAATACTGGTTTGTTATCATCGCCACCGAGGACACCGAGGACACCGAGATGATAAACGGGAACGTGCCGCCGCTGCGCCCGTTGCCCCCGTTCTGGCCGATTGCTGGTTTGCCGGCAAATTGCTAGGGACGCGCTTCTGCGCGTCCGCCACTCACCCCGCCGGCACGTTTGGGAATATCCCCGTCGGGGTGGATTGTGGGGCAGGGGCACGCTGCGGTACATCCGTCGGCACATCCCGCCGGCACGCTTTATGCCACTACCTCGTGGGAAATAACAGGAGTAGCCCATGACTAACGGCCCGGTTCCATTCGCTCAGGAAGGGCAGCGCGGCCTTGCCGCCGACGCGCTGCCCGCGTATAATACCATGCTTGCGGCGCAACATCGCGCCCACGCGCCCGAACTACGCCACATTATCAGCCGGTTGCCCTTGCAGCCCGGCAATCAAGTGCTGGATCTCGCTTGCGGCAGCGGCACCTATGCCTTCTGGCTGGCAGAGCAGGTCGGCGCAGGCGGCATGGTGGTGGGGATCGATATCCTGCCCGCCTATATCGAGCAGGCCCGGCAGCGCGCCACCGCGCGGTCGCTTGCCAATAGGCAGTTTCAGGTCGGTACGGTTGCGTTCCTGCCCTTCGAGGACAATACCTTTGACCTGGCCTGGTGCGCCTACAGCCTCTACAGCCTGCCGGACCTGATCGGCACGCTGCATGAACTGCAGCGCGTGGTCCGGCCCGGCGGCACCGTCGCCATCCTGGAGAGCGACATGCTGCACCAGGTGATTATGCCCTGGCCGGGCGCGCTGGAACTGGCGGTACGTCAGGCACAGATCCGCGCCCTGGAAGACTCGTCGCAGCAACTGGGGAAATTCTTTATCGGGCGGCAGTTCTGCTCCGCATTTGACATGGCCGGTCTGGCCGATTGCCGGGTCACGCCGTATACGATTGTCCGGCATGCACCGCTCACGTCCGATGAGCGCACCTACCTGACGGCCTACCTTCAGGATCTGAATGCACGGGCGCGGCCCTACCTGGACGCGGCGGCGCGCGAGTCGTTCGATATGCTGTTCAACCCGGAGTCGGCCCTCTTCCTGCCGGATCGCCCTGACTTTTATATCATTTATATTGACATGCTGGCCGTAGGTCGTAAGCTGTAACTTGTAGTCCGTAGTCCGTAGGTCGTAGTCCGTAGGTCGTAAGCTGTAACCTGGAACCTGGAAGAAGAAATACGTTTGCTTGTCGGCTGCAATTAGCTCTATCTGTTCTTTGTTCTTCGTTCTTTGTTCTTTGTTCTTTGTTCTTTGTTCTTCATAAAGGATAAAAAATGCTGCTGAATGCTGTTTGTGAAATCACGTTTAAGGGCGATGCGCCAACACCGCTGATCCTGATGCTGCGGCCCCGTAGCGGCGCGGCGCAGTGGGTGGCGCACGAGGAGTACCGGCTGAACCCGGCGACGCGGGTCACGGAGTATACCGACAGTTTTGGGAATTTGTGCCAGCGGCTGGTTGCGCCGGCCGGTCGCTTTGTCATTTACACCAGCGCGCAGGTCCGCACCACGGCCACAGTTGATGTACATCCCGGCGCGCCGTTTACCCCGGCCCAGGAACTGCCGGAGCAGACGCTGCCCTTCCTACTGCCCAGCCGCTACTGCCAGTCGGACCAACTTGGCGAACAGGCGCACACGATTGTTGCCGATGCCCAGCCCGGCTATGATCAGGTTGCGGCAATCAGTGACTGGATCCACTGGGAGATCACCTACCAGTATGGCACCAGTAGTGCATCAACCTCCGCAGTAGAGACGTTCGCGCAGCGCGTGGGGGTATGTCGTGACTTTGCGCACCTGGGGATGGCATTCTGCCGCAGTTTGAACATCCCGGCGCGGATGGTGGTAGGCTACCTGCACCGGCTCGATCCGATGGACCAGCATGCCTGGTTTGAGGCATTTGTCGGTGGGCGCTGGTACACGTTTGATCCCACCCAGGCGGAACCCCGTGGCGGACGGATTGCCATCGCCTATGGGCGGGATGCGGCCGATGTGGCCCTGGCAACCCAGTTTGGGCCGGCCCGCCTCACCGCGCTGGAGGTGCAGGTTGAGGAAGTATCGGGGTAGTGTGGTAAACAAATCGCCTACATATTCCGATCGGTCTGTTCGATCCGTTTGAGCAGTGCGATCAGGCTCTCGATTTCGAACGGCTTCTCCAGCCAGGAGATTCCCTTGGCCGCCAGCGCGGCGCTGACCTCCTGCACGCGCTGGGTAGCCGGCGCGCAGAAAATAAATGGAATATCGCGGGTTCGTGGATCAAGATAGAGCATATCGATCAGGGCAAACCCGCGCGGTTCATTGTTAAAGGTGACATCGCAGACAATAATATCCGGGTTGCTCTCCAGAATCTGGTCAAACCCATCCTGATGTTGCGGGATCGTGATAAGCTCATAATTTTCAGCGCTTAAGAAATCGACAATAAGCTGCAAATACTCCGGACTATCATTGATCAGTGTGATCCGTGTTCGTATTGACATAACATACCTTTTCCGGCTATGATGAAGCCTCTGTCCTGGTCATCTTTCAGTTCATTCATGTATGTATGTATGTAATCACCGAAATGTTGTATACGTTCTACCGCTCGTTTTCTCTATCTCACACAATCTATGCAGAGCTTTGTTGCCAATAATCCCCAGAAAGGAGTTGTGAAACCTGAGGTTGTATCAGCGAGAGCAGGTGCCGTCACTGTTCCAGGGTTACTCGGGTGATGCCTGCGGCTCGTCCGCTGCCGAGGATAAACCTTGCTGCGGCGGAAGCATCTCTGCGAGCAGCGCCAGTATGCGCTCAATCGCAAACGGCTTTTCTATCCAGCAAATATTCCGGGCGGCCAGCGATGCCTGCATCTCTTTGACACGCCGCGTCGCCGCCGTGCAGACGATCAACGGGATCTTGCGCGTGTCGGGGGTCAGATAAAGCATGTCAATCAGCCCAAAGCCGTGTGGTTCATTATCAAAGACAATATCGCAGATGATGAGATCAGGTTGACTCTGCTTAATCTGATGAAATGCCCCCTGATGCTTCGGAATAGTTGTTACCTCATACCCCTCTTCAGTTAAGAAATCAGCCATCATCTCCAGAAACTCGGGATAGTCATTGATAACCGTCACACGTCGCTTGCCCGTCATGCACACAACCTCAACAGTCTCTACAAATGAGAATACATATTCTCTATCACTACAGCGGACTGTTATTATACACGCATACTGCATTACCGGCTATCGTAGATTTGACGGCGGGATCTGCATCTGCTCGCGGTACTTGGCAACGGTACGGCGGGCAATCGAGTAGCCCTGTTCTCCCAGGAGCCGCGCCAGTTCCGCGTCACTCAACGGCTCACGCTCATTCTCGATCAACTCGCGCAGAACATCCTGCACGCCACGCGCGGCTATAAAGAACTCGCTCAGGGGCAGCAGCTTCAAATCGGGCAGGAGCGCCGCCTTCTCCGAGGTTGCCCGGCTGACGGTCGACTCGTGCAACCCCAACTCGGCAGCAATCTCGGTGCGGGTCATTGGGGCCAGATGGCGTACGCCATAGTGCAGAAACTCCTCCTGCCGCGCCACAATTGCCTCGCCGATGCGCTGCAGAGTCGACTCACGCTGCCGCAGATTCGCCAGGAATGTGCGGGCACGGGCCACAAACTCCTGCACATGCTCGCGTTCACCCTCTTCCAGCGAGGCCGCCTGGCGCGCCAGTTGTTGATAGAGCGGGTTGAGCCGCAGCATCCGGCGGGGGGAGTTGAGCACTTCCACAACAAATTTTCCATCTACCTCGGTAATTGAGAGGTCGGGCCGCCGGTAGCGCACCCGGTTCGGCTCCGAGGCGCTGGCGAGCGCCGCCTGCGCCGGGTAGGGCCAGAGGTTATGCTGAATAAACTCGCGTACCGCCCGGACACCATCCGTAGTGATCTGAAGCTGGCGAGCAATGCGGGTGTAGCGATGCGCGCCCAGATCTTCCATGTACTCGTTGACAATGGTATAGGCATGGGGACAGGTGGTCCCCTGCGCTTCCAGAGCCAGCAGTTGCGCCAGCATGCACTCGCGTGTATCGCGGGTGGCAATGCCGATGGGCCCCAGTTCACGCAGGCGTTGCAGCACGGCATTGAACCGCTCCAGGCTGACGCCAATTGTCCCGGCGATATCCTCCGGCTCATCGGGCAGGAAGCCCTGTTCATTCAGGCTGCCAATCAGCGCCTGGGCAATCGGATGCTCGCTCTCGGGGAGGGAGGCATACAGATCCTCGAGCAGACCCTCGGACAGGCTGCGCGGCGCGGCCACAAACAGCAGCGCATCAACCTCATCCTCGGCGCGGCCGGCGGTCCCTTCGCGCGGCGGATAGTCATAGTTGTCATCAAACTGGAAATCGTGGTCAAAGGAATCTTGCTCTTGCTCGCCGGGCATCTCCTCAATTTCGATCTCCTCCAGCGCCGGATTCTCGGTCAACTCCTGCTCCACCATCTGATGAAGCGCCATGGTCGGCAGCGTCAGCAAATGGGCCAGATTCAGAAGCGCGGGAGTCACCCGCATGTCCATATCCTGGGACATCCCGGCAGACATTGACATGTCAAGCATAGTTGTGTCCTCAATCAAGTTCTTTTTCAGAAATACCAAGCATCTGTGCGGCGGCGGTGCGGTCGCCCTCCTTCTGCTGCAATGCCAGGCTCACCAGTTGCGAGCGCACGCGGTGCAGCATTGTGTCAAGCCCTTCCCCCCGCTTGAGCAGACCGGCCAGGGCGGACAGCAACAGATAGTCCTGATCCTCGTGCTGGATCTCATCGCCGGGCATAAGCAACTGCTCCGGTTCGATCAGTTGACCCTGCGCCAGGACTATCGCGCGCTCAATCGCATTTTCCAGTTGGCGTACATTTCCGGGCCACTCGTAGGTGTGCAGCCACTCCAGCGTTTCATGGGTCAGGCGCGGTGGCGAGCCGTCGGAACGTTTCGGCTGGCGCGACAGAAAATACTCGACCAGCAGGGGAATATCGTCCTTACGCTCGCGCAACGGCGGCATATGAATATTGATCACATTCAGGCGATAGTAGAGATCCTCGCGGAAGTGACCATCAACCACATCCTGCTGCAGATCGCGGTTGGTCGCGGCGATGACCCGCGCCGTCGATTTGATCGTCACATTGCCGCCGACCCGCTCGAACGAGCGCTCCTGCAGGACGCGCAGCAGCTTCTTCTGGGTAGCCGGGCTCATCTCGCCCACCTCGTCCAGAAAGATCGTCCCTTTGGCGGCCTGCTCAAAGCGACCCTTGCGCTGCGCCATTGCGCCGGTAAACGCGCCCTTCTCGTGGCCGAACAACTCGCTCTCGAGCAGCGTCTCCGGCAGCGCGGCACAGTTCACCGTGACAAACGGCTTATCGCGGCGGTTCGAGGTCTGATGGATCGCCTGGGCCACCCGCTCCTTCCCGGTGCCCGACTCGCCGGTGATCAAGACGGTGACATCACTGTTGGCAACCCGCCCGATCAGCTTGTAGACCTCCTGCATCGGCCCGCTCCGCCCGATCAGGACATCGCGGGGATCTTTATCTTTGCTCTGGCGTTTGGTATCAACGGTGTGAGCCTGCTGCGTGCGTCGCCGATACTCCAGTGCGCGCTCCACCATTGTCAGCATCGTCTCGGGATCGAACGGCTTGGCGATATAGTCATACGCGCCATGCTGCATCGCCTCGATTGTAATCGTCGAGGACTCCTGCGCCGTCACGATAATCACCGGCAGATCATTGCCCTGTTCCCGCAGTTGCTTCAGCAACGTCAGCCCATCGGGATCAGGCATACGTACATCCAGGATCGCCAGGTCGATACTGTTTGCTTCCAGCACCTCCAGCGCTTCCGCCCCAGAGTTCGCCAGGCGCACCTGGGCTCCACTCGGCTCAAGCAGATCCTGGAATAACTCACGAATATCAGGCTCGTCGTCGGCGACGAGAATAGTGCTTCCTGTTAACACTGCTTCTACCTCTACATCTTCTGATAAAACCTGGCGGCTATGGATATGATCTGGTAGCGCGCGGCTTCAAACGACTTCCACCCCGTGTCCGACTCCAGTCCGGCGTTGCGGCAAAGTCTGGCGGGCATGCATTTCATTCACAAAATCATATGGCGCATCTTATTATACCAGTATTCGCAAGCGCATGCTTGATGAGAATGTAACATGTGGGCAGTGGGCAGTGGGCAGTGAGCAGTGAGCAGTGGGCAGTGGGTAGCGGGTAGAAGTCAATCGATTACGGCCTTGTGTCGGCCAGCGCGGTGTAAAGCTGCGTCCAGGCGCGCTGTTCTGCCGGGCAGTCGGGATGCGCTGCCACCCAGAGCGCAACAATCGGCTCAACCACCTGGCATGCTGCGCGTAGAGTCGCGCGCTGCTGCGACAATGCGGTACAATGAGCAGCCAGAGCATGGACTGCTTCGGCATTAGAGAGCAGGCCACGCTGCCACAACCGGACAATATATTCTTGCGTGGACTGAGCCGATGCGTCGGGCATAGATAACCTCTTGTTTCTAAAACTTAGTGTGTAGGATTTTTGTATGCCTGGAGTCTTTATCTTGTTAAGAGGAGTATATATACTTCTCTTGATATTGTCAAGTCTTGTTCCACAAGCGCGGACTACTCATACTCATACTCATAGTGACAGTGAGGTAGAATGCTGATGCCAACCAGATTGCGTGTGCGCGAACTGGCCGAGGCGCGGGGCATGAATATCACCGATCTGTCACGGGCAGCCCGGATATCCTATGTCACGGCCTCGGAATACTGGCATGACCGGCCCAACCAGTTCAACCGTCAGGTGCTGGAGAAGATCGCCCGAGCGCTGGGTGTGCGCGTCGGGGATCTCTTCAACGGCGACCCGACGTAACCATAGGCCTTACGCGGTGAGCTACTGCCACTACTCAAGCAACGGAGT
>CAKZQX010000020.1 GCA_937141995.1 uncultured Chloroflexaceae bacterium
TATTCAACTGGTGATGCCCACGACCCCTCTACGTATTCAGCATACCTGGCTGGACCGTACCCCGGTTACTGTCTTTACTGCCAGGAATGGTGAACAGGCCCCGACGGTGGTACTTGCGCATGAATTTGCGGGTTCGCAGCAACTGATGCTGCCATTCGCCGTAACATTGGCGCGTAATGGCTACACGGTGATAACATTTGACTTCCCCGGTCACGGGCGTAATGGTGAACTGTTTCCGCAGAATGACAATCGCCAGTTACAACTTGAGGAACTGAGTTTTGTGCTCGACAAGGTAGTATCATTTGCCCGGTCTCATCCCAAATCCAACCGGCAGGTTGCACTGCTGGGGCATGCACTGGGGGCCGATACGGCTCTCTACTATGCGCAGTTACAACCACAGGTACGCCAGCAGCAAATTGAAGCGGTTGTGGCGCTCTCAAAGGATTATGGCGGCGTTGCGCCAAATAATCCCCGTAATTTGTTAGTGCTGAATGGCGCACTCGAGTTCTGGCTGTGGGATACCACATTCCAGGTGCTGGAGCAGAGTAATCTCGAGATGGGTGAAACCACCGGAAACTTTCAGAATGGTACAGCGCGGCGCGTGGAGCTTATTCCCTGGGTTGAGCATATCGGCATTCTCTTCAACCACACAACGGTGCATACAGCACAAGACTGGCTTGACCAGAGTTTTGGGCAGGATACCTCGGATAACTTCTACCTCCAAGATCGCGTGTTCTGGATTGCACTGCTCTATCTCTCGGCGATGCTGCTCTTCTGGCCCTTCTCGCTGCTGCTCAAGCCGGTCGGATGGCAGGAAGAGCAGGTTGTGTCGGCGGCACCGATGAGCCGATACTGGTGGTGGGGAGTGGCGCTTGCGCCGATGCTCCTGGTGCCGCTGCTGGTCTGGATAATGGCGGCGGATGACTGGTTGCATATTCTGGTAGGTGGACCGCTGGCGATGCATTTTGCGCTCTATGGTCTGCTGACCGGAGTTGGGTTGCTGGCGCATCGTCTGCTCCACAAAAGCCCACCGAAGGCTCGGATACCGACCTGGTACTCGTTGCGCCGGATGTTACTGATGACGCTGCTGGTAGTGGGATATGTGTTTTTGATTGTGGGTGTGCCCGATCAGATCTTGATCTTCAACTACTTTCCGCCATGGCGCAGGATTCTTATTGCGCCGCTGATATTTCTGCTGATCGTGCCCTATTTTCTGGCAGATGAGCAGTTGACCCGCCGGCCCGGTGCGCCAAAATATGCCTATGCGATCACCAAGGCGCTGTTTATTCTGTCGCTGGGCATTGATGCACTGCTTGACCAGAGCCTGGTCGCACTGGTGGTGTTGTCACCGTTCTTCGCGCTCTTCTTTCTGGTGCATGGCCTCTTTCGTGGACGGATGTATCAGCGCACGGGGACGTTTCTGGTGGGCGCGTTAGCCAACGCCTTTATTCTGGCCTGGATCGTGACAGCCATTTTTCCTCTGGTTGCATAGCATGCATCAGCGTACGGAGTGATGAAATGTTACACCCATGTGGTGCTCCCAATTACATGGGTGTAGCACGAATACCTGCACCCGGCAGGTACCAGGCACCTTCTGTAGCTTACAGTACCGCTTGACGAAAAGTTAACAAAATGTTGACAAAGCCTGTGCGTCTCTGCTATTATTGGCAAACATTTGGTAGGAGTGACTTGCAAATAGTGTGTCGATCAGGCATTATGCCGGTGGTCAGCCCCTAATTGACGATACCGGTTGCAACACTACTGCCGGAATCAGCACCAGATATCCACCATCAGGGGATGTAGGCTGACTGACTCACTGCCTCATCTCACTCTCAGCGATAATGTTAAGGAGGAAAACTACCGTATGGCTGTGTGGCCCTTGCTACTCTTTATTGTTGGATTGGGCCTCCTGGTACTGGGTGGCGAAGTGCTGGTACGCGGTGCTTCGCGCCTGGCGATTGCTATTGGCATCTCACCGCTGGTTGTCGGTTTGACCGTAGTATCATTGGGAACCAGTTCGCCGGAACTGGCGGTCAGCGTGCAGTCGGCCTGGGCAGGTCAGGCGGATATCGCGCTTGGTAATGTGATTGGGAGTAATATTTTTAATGTGCTGGTAGTGCTGGCACTCTGCGCTATCGTTGTCCCGCTAACGGTGTCACGCCAACTCATTCGCCTGGATGTGCCGATTATGATCGGCGCAGCAATATTGACGCTCGTTTTAGGGTTTGATGGTCGTATTGACCGCCTGGATGGCCTGTTGCTCTTTGCGCTCCTGGTCGGGTACCTGGTCTTTTCTATCCGGCAGAGTCGCAAAGAAACAGAACGTGCAGCAGATACCATAACGGACGCGACTGCCGCAACTGCCGCAGCGGAGGCGCACACCACAACGGACATGCCTGCCGGTGATGCCGAAATTCATTTCCCGAACAGCACAGATGGTGTTCCGCATGAAGCGCATGCGGCGACTGATACGACTGACACGCACACCACAGCAGAAGTGCCCGCAACGGGGCGAGCCGCACGTCTGCTGAGTAACGTGGGAAGTTTGCGTCGTTCCGCTGATGCACTATCAGGCACGGCAACCGGGAATATGCTGTTGAATATTGTCCTGATCGTTGTCGGCCTGGTTTTGCTCGTGCTCGGCGCGGACTGGCTGGTGACCGGAGCCATCACCATTGCCGAAGCATTCGGCATTAGTGAGTTGATTATCGGGTTGACCATTGTGGCGGTAGGCACGTCGCTGCCGGAGATTGCCACATCCGTTGTTGCGGCGTACCGTGGTCAGCGTGATATTGCGGTAGGAAATGTTGTCGGTAGCAGTATTTTTAATATTCTGGCGATTCTGGGGCTGACGGCACTCGTGTCACCCGCAGGAATTGACGTCCCGAATGAGGCGATCTGGTTTAATATCCCGGCTATGATTGCGGTATCTCTGGCATGTCTGCCGATTTTCTTTACCGGATCGGTGGTTTCCCGCCGCGAAGGATGGGTGCTGCTGGGGTATTATGGGGTTTACACCATCTTCCTGATCTGGTTTGATGTGCTGTCCACGCTGGTGCTGGTTTCGTTTGTGATTGCGCCAGTGGGCCTGCTGATCGGCGAGGATAAGCATCGCATAAGTGGATGGGCATTGGCAGTGCTGCCGCTCATGCTCTTTACGTTGTTAGCCACCCGCATTCCTGCCATTATCCATGGCGAGATCTTTAACGCAACGACGGCCTGGGCACCAAATATAGGTGTTGCGCTGGCATTTCAACTCGATGGGTTGAGCCTGCTGTTTGCGCTAATTATCACCGGCATCGGCACCTTGATTGTGTTGTATACCAACTACTATCTGGCGGGCGATCCCGGCATCGGGCGCTTCTACCTCTACCTACTGATCTTTATGGGGTCGATGCTCGGCCTGATACTGGCAAACAATATTTTGACGATGTTTATCTTCTGGGAGTTGACCTCGGCCAGTTCCTACCTGCTGATCGGCTTCAAGCATGAGTATGAGCGGGCGCGCTGGGGCGCACAGCAGGGGTTGCTGATTACGGCCGGCGGGGGGTTGGCACTACTATTCGGACTGCTGCTCCTGGCGGAAGCGGCCAGAACAGTCGGGGTGGACCCGGCGCTGATCTACAACCTCGATGCAATCATCGCGGCCGGGGAAGCCATCAAGGAGACGGCATTCTACACTCCAGCGGTGTTGCTCATCTTCCTGGGCTGTTTTACCAAGTCGGCACAGTTCCCCTTTCACTTCTGGCTGCCCAACGCAATGCAGGCACCTACCCCGGCAAGTGCCTTTCTGCACTCGGCAACTATGGTTAAGGCCGGCATCTACCTGCTGGCCCGGCTCAATCCGGGGTTGGGTGAAACGCCGCTCTGGAATATTACCCTGACGATTGTCGGCGCGACAACCCTGCTGGTCAGTTCGATACTGGCGCTGCGCCAGTATGATCTCAAAGCGTTGCTGGCCTACAGCACAATTAGCGTGCTGGGCGTCCTGACGATGCTGGTCGGGCTTGGCGGGGAGTATGCAGCCGAGGCACTGGTGGCCTACATTCTGGCGCATGCACTCTACAAGAGTGCGCTGTTTATGGTAGCCGGAACAGTTGACCATGAGGCCGGAACGCGTGACCTGCGCAACCTGGGTGGGCTGCGCCGAGATATGCCGATTTCGATGTGGATGACCGTTCCGGTAGGACTGTCGATGGCCGGTATCCCGATTACCCTGGGATTTGTGGCGAAGGAACTGGTGCTCAAGGCGACAACGGCGAGTCCACTGCCCTGGGTGTTGACATCGGCAGTGCTGGCAATTATGGTTATCACGGCGATCTTCGCTGTTGTCTATACCTGGCGTTTCTTTAACGGGACGTTTCTGGGAGCGCATGGGAGCGGCCTGCCGGAGCATGTGCATGAAGCGCCGATGGGGATGTTACTGGGGCCAGGTATCCCCTCAGTATTAACCGTGCTTCTCTGCCTGGGGTTGCTACCGGCCGTCAGTCACTTCCTGTCGCCGGCGGCATCGCAGGTTGCGGGTGAAGCAACCGAGGTACATCTGCATCTGTGGGAAGGGATTAATCCGGCCTTTCTGCTGACGCTGCTGATCATGGCAGTTGGCGCAGTTATAACGCGGTTTGAGCATCAGATTGCCACGGTGCGATCACCACTGCCGGGCTGGTTCAACAGTGATCGGATCTATGATGCAACAATTAATGGCCTGTTGAGTGGAACGAAAACATTAACCACTACGATGCAGTCCGGTAAACTACGGCACTATCTCACGATTATTGTGCTGGCGTTCCTGGGGATCATCGGCCCAACGTTCCTCCTCTTTGGGCTGGACGAGATGCGGATGCCGACCCTCAACGACTTGATGCTGCATGAGGTTATCGCGGCGCTGTTAATCCCGGTCGGCGTGCTGACCGCTATCCGCGCCCATTCACGGGTCGGTGCCATTATTGCTGTCGGTGTGGTTGGCGCGATGATGTCGCTCTTTTTCGTGCTCTTTAGCGCGCCGGATCTGGCGCTGACACAGTTGCTGGTTGAGGTGTTGTTAACGGTCTTCCTGCTCCTGGTCTTCTCGGTCCTACCTTCCGGCTTCGCCAAACTCTCTTCGTTGCAGGCACAGCGGCGCGATGGCATTATCGCCGTCTGTGTGGGTGGGTTGATGGCAGGGTTGACGCTGGTGGCAGCGACCAGTGACCTGTTCCCCTCGATCTCACCCTACTACCTGGCCGAGAGTCTGCCGGGTGGCAAGGGCGCAAATGTGGTCAATGTGATCCTGGTGGATTTCCGCAGCCTGGATACGCTGGGGGAGATTACGGTGCTGTTTATTGCGGCGCTGGGTACCTATGGTCTCCTACGATTTCGTTCACGTAAGCCCCGATCACAGGCTATCTCGTCCGGGAGCGAAGATAGCTACCAGCCGACGGCGGCAGCGGATGGGTCCGAGGTGCAGCCGGTGCCGGAGGCGGTACCCGTCGAACCGGAATCGAGTTAATCTGACCAGTTGTGATTGCTGCTTTCCTGGCAAGATACACAATACATGGAGCCCAGTTTGATGTATGACTCATTAATTTTACGCACCGTTGCGCGGCTGATGCTACCGCTACTGATTGTACTCTCGGTGTTTATGCTGCTCCGGGGGCACGATGAACCGGGTGGTGGGTTTATTGGCGGTCTGCTGGCCGCCTCGGCGATCATTTTGCGCATTGTGTCCGACGGCCCCAGAGCCGCGCAGGAGTTACTCCCGATCAACTATTTGACGCTGGCGGCAACGGGGGTACTCCTGGCAGCTTTTGGCGGAGTGATAGGGTTGCTGTTTGGCGAACCATTCTTGAAAGGTCTCTGGTTTGCGCAGGAGATACCGGGCATTGGCAAAATCGGCACGCCGTTGCTGTTCGATATCGGGGTCTACCTGACTGTGGTTGGTATTACGGTGCATATCGCGTTGATGCTGGCTGAGGAGCCGGAATTATATCCAATGGAAGAGCAGACGCTCGAACTGCATGACAAGAAGATGTAACATTGGAGTCAAACAATGGTTTTGGTTATGGTTTTTGTTATTGGTGTCCTCTTCGCCGGGGCAACCTACCTGATCCTCCGGCGCAGTGTGGTAAAACTGATCCTCGGATTGATGCTGTTAAGCCATGGGGTCAACCTGATGATTTTCGTCGTCGGCGGCATTCGTCGGGGAAAGCCACCGATCCTGGGAGTAACGGAGCAGCTTACCCCTGACCGGACAACGTTGGCCGACCCGCTGCCACAGGCGCTTATCCTGACGGCGATTGTCATTAGCTTTGGGATTACGGCCTTTGTACTGGCACTGGCATACCGGGCGGATCAGGCTATTGGCACCGATGATCTTGATAAGATGACGACCACGGACACATTTTGAGACTGTTCTGTTGCAGGAAAAACTATGCATAATCATTTATACTTACCGCTCCTGATACCGCTGTTTGGCGCGCTCTCGGCGATTGTTTTTGCCCGCAAGCGCCGGTTGGCCCGCCGCATTATCATCGCAACAATTGCCGGTCATCTGACCTATAGCACCTGGATGCTGGTTAGCTTTGCCACCAACCCGGAGGTTCCCCGCCAGGTTGCCTTTGCCGGTGGTTGGGCGGCTCCGTTTGGGATCACCCTGGTCGCCGATCCGTTGAGCGCGATCATGCTCTTCCTGGCCGGGTTGCTTATGCTGACAACGCTGATCTTTGGCTTTGCGACCGTGGATCGGCGGCATGAACACTTTTTCTTCTATCCTATGCTGCTGCTGCTGCTCTTTGGCGTCAGTGGCGCCTTTATCACCGGTGATCTGTTTAATTTGTATGTCTGGTTCGAGGTATTGCTGGTAGCCTCATTCGGGCTGCTGACGCTGGGTTGCAGCCGGGGACAGGCCGAAGGTGGCCTCAAATATGTGGTCATAAACCTGATCGGTAGCACACTCTTCCTGATTGGCTGTGGTCTGGTGTATGGCGTGGCCGGAACGCTGAACATGGCCCATATTGCCGAGCGCTTTGCCGGCCTGCCTGCCGGCGAGCCAACCTTTATTACTGTACTGGCATCGCTGTTTATCGTAGCGTATGGCATCAAGGCGGCGCTCTTTCCGCTCTTCTTCTGGCTGCCGACCAGTTATCACACGCCGCCCATCGCTGTTACCGCCATCTTTGGTGGGCTGCTGACCAAGGTGGGGGTCTACTCACTCTACCGGGTGCTTGGACTGATCTACAATGGCGAACTGCCGACGCTCTCGCCGCTGCTGCTGATCCTGGCAGCACTTACCATGGTTGCGGGCGTGCTGGGTGCGGTGGCGCAGATGAATGTTCGGCGCATCCTCTCGTTCCATATTGTGAGCCAGATTGGCTATATGATTATGGGATTGGGCCTGGCAAGCGTCTTCGGCCTGGCGGCGGGGATTTTATTTATGGTTCACAATATCATTGTGAAAACGGCGCTGTTCTTGATCGGAGGCGCGGCAGAGCATATTTCCGGTACCGGCGATCTTAAGAAAATGGGTGGCCTGGCAAAGCGGGAGCCGTTGCTGGCGGGGCTGTGGATGCTGGCGATTCTCTCACTGGCGGGTATTCCGCCGTTGAGCGGCTTTTTTGGGAAGCTGGTACTGCTACAGGCAGCGATCACGCAGGGGCAATACCTGATTG
>CAKZQX010000021.1 GCA_937141995.1 uncultured Chloroflexaceae bacterium
TACACTCATTGATAAACCTGTTCGACTGTTTGAGTTCAATCAGATGGTCGGATTTCATCTGCACAATGGCTTCACACACTTCAACGGGTTCCATATTGAGGCTCTGAATAATGGTTTCCAGCGATTTCTGGCCGTCGATAGCAGTAAAGATCGACCAGTGCGCCGGGCTGATGTTGAAGCGCGCGCGTTCTTGAGAACAGAGCAGATGGGGCACGATGGAGAGATCGGGAATATCCGGACGGAGGCGCTGCCACCGGTCGGCCATCCGTTCGGCATTCTCCACCAGATCAAGTGGATCACTGGTAAGCGTTTCTTCGTCGGCAACCGCATCGGCAACAAATGTAAATGTTGCCTGAAGCATTTCAAACATGGCGACCACCGCAGCTATACCGGTTGTCTTTGTGTTATAGATGGCATGGTAGGGTTGACCATCACGAAAGAAAATATGTCCATCTCCTTGTGCGCTGTAGATGTTGAGTGATCCTGTAACTGAACTATAGACCGTCATCTCAATCAACTCGCGCAATGGAAACATCTCGAGCGAGCCTTCCAACTTCACGGTGTTGCTCCCATCATTGATTTGTATGTCTGCATCGTAGTAAGGCGTTTGATCAGGCGCAACAGGATTGCGGCACTTTTAGCGTTCAGGTATCTTCGATGACCCTTTTACTTTTTATACTGCTGCATCTCCTACCATGGTATACCTGTCCACCGTGTGCCGTCAATAGCCAGGAGTCCTATCTAATACTGGGACCATGGATGCCCCCCTGTAATAGTATAGAAGAACTATCCCCGGTAGTTTTTCTGTCATTCATGGCAGAAAGTACGCAAAAAACCGCCATCGCATTTAGCATGATTTGAAATGAATATTTTGAAATTATTACCGGATAGCAACAGCACGACGATCACCAATCGTCGTGCTGTTAATGACACGACGTACGCGGTTGGTGTGTTCAAACCGGACGTTTCACCCGATGGAAGCCCGATTCGCCTGCGGCAGCATGGTCCTTGTTCTGTCTTTTCCCAAAAAATTTGCTCTGGAAGCAAATTTTTTGGGAAAAGATGGCCCCTTTCCATCCTTTTTGGGAAACATGTGACTCGGAGAGCCGCATGTTTCCCAAAAAGGATGTTGTTTTCCACCCGGCCGGAGGCGATATGCGCTGCCACGTCAGGGACCGCGTAACGCCTGTTCATTGTTACATTTCATCGGGTCATCCCGGCGAAAGTGCGGAAAGTACTATTTACGACTGTTCCATCAGAAGAAATAATATTTATACGAAAAAAATAAGAGTGAGGTTCGTCATGCGTTCATCTCGCCATATTCTTATCGCCGACGATGACGATGGTGTTCGTGCATTGCTTGCACGGATTGTTGTACGTTTATACCCTACTATTTCGATTTCGGCAGTCAATGACGGTACCGATGCACTGGTACTCTACGGTCAGTATGGTGCAGATCTATTGCTGACAAACTTCGATATGCCGCTCCTGAATGGACTTGATCTGATTCGCGCTTTGCGGATACGCGGGGAAACCCTTCCAATTATTATGATATCGGCGCAGCCTGAAATTGAGCAGCAAGCGCTAACTATGGGGGCCACACGCTTTATTGTCAAGCCATTCGGTGTCCCCCTGATTACGCAATTCATTACCGATCTCCTACCGTTATAAGACGTCACTGTGTTTTGACACCTTCAGAAGTTTAGGGCATCGTTCAACGGTATGTGACCGGTTATATGCGGGTAATGCTGTCTTCAGGCGGTTTCTGCCGGCACCGCCGCCTGAAGGCAGCACTACGTGAGTTCCTGTCTTTGATCATCAAAACGCATAGTACACCCTGTCAACGCAGGGTGTCGGCGGCGGCATGGATGCGCTCCAGGCTGCGTTGGCGTCCCAGGGCCGCCAGTGTTTCAAAGAGCGGCGGCGCAACCGTACGTCCGGTAATTGCAACGCGGATGGGCGCAAAGAGTTGTCCCGCTTTGACGCCCAGTTCGCCCGTAAGCGCGCGCAGGGTCTCCTCCAGGTGGGCTTCGTCCCAGGTTTCAAGCGGCATCAGCCGTTCGTGAGCGGCGCGCAGGGCAGCAGCGGTGCCGGCGGCGTCCATCTTCTTCGGGATGAGTAGCGCCGGGTCGGGATAGCTTACATCGTGGAAGAAGAAATCGAGGAGATCGGGCGCTTCGCTCAACTCCTCCAGGCGCTCGTGGATCAGCGGTACCAACTGCTCAAGATAGGTATGTTCTTCGGGCATGGGCGGCGTGTCGATCAACCCGACCCGCTCCAGGAAGGGAATCAGGCGCTCCGTCAACTCCGCCACCGTCAGCTTGCGGATGTAGATCCCGTTCATATCCTTGAGTTTCTCCGGGTTCCAACGCGCCGGTGAGGGCTGGACCCGATCAATGGTAAAGCGCTCAATCAGTTCATCGCCCGACATAATCTCGGTTGACTCGTCATAGCTCCAGCCCTGCAACGCCAGATAGTTGAGCATCGCCTCGGGCAGGTAGCCGCGCTCCCAGAAGCGGTTGGTTGCAACATCATCTTTGCGCTTGGAGAGTTTGCCGCGCCCATCCTGCCGCAGGATGTTGGGCACATGCGCGAAGGTGGGCGGCTCCCAACCAAAGGCGGCGTAGAGCAGAATATGGTAGGGCGTGCTGGGCACCCACTCCTCGCCCCGGATCACATGCGTCACCCCCATCAGATGATCATCCACCAGGTGGGCCAGATGGTAGACCGGCATGCCATCCGACTTGAGCAGCACAACATCATAGAGTGTCGCGTTATCAACCGCGATCTGCTCGCCCCCCCGGATCAGATCATGAAAGTGCGTGGTTCCGGTCAGCGGCACCTTGAGGCGGATCGTGTAGGGTTTGCCCTGCGCCTCGGCAGCGGCGACCTGCTCCGGTGTCCAGTCCCGGTCGGGGCCCCGAAAGCGGAAACTCTTGACGCCGCGCGCCATAGCCTCGGCTTTCATCTGCTCCTGCTCTTCCGCAGTGGTAAATGATTTGTAGGCATGCCCGCTTGCCAGCAGTTGGTCTACATGCTGCTGGTAGATGCCTGCATTGCGGCGCTCGGACTGCACGTAGGGCGCATGCGGGCCGCCACAGTCCGGGCCTTCGTCCCAGTCGATGCCCACCCAGCGCAGTGAGGCCAGCAGATCGGCGACCGCGCCGGGTACAAACCGCTTCTCGTCGGTGTCTTCGATGCGCAGGATGAACTGCCCGCCGTAGTGGCGGG
>CAKZQX010000022.1 GCA_937141995.1 uncultured Chloroflexaceae bacterium
TTGCTCCCGATAACGGCAGCTTTCGCCGGTGGCAGCGTGGTACGTGATTTGTCTTATTTTACAAAAAATTTACACAAAGTGTGAATTTTTGTGAAATAAGAATGGAATCCTCCGTCCTGTCGGAGGCGCTATCCCCGCCAAACGCGGGATCGCTTGATCCATGTCAGTATTGGCAGGTTCGCGGTTTTCGCGCATGTCGTGGTATGCGTGGTCCAAACTCCCAACGCGTACCTCCTGGCATTGACGGAATGTGGTTTGGGAGGGAGAGGGCAGCGATAGTACGACCGATCCCACATCCATCAAGGACCTGGGGTCTATTCAACCAGGACCTTTGACCCATTCTCATCGGGTGACACTTTTGCTATAACTTACCCTGTCGTGTCGGTCGGCATCTGACCTGCGACAATGGAACCGGTTAGTAAAGGAGGCCTATGCTAGGAACCATTCACTCCAAACGTATCATTGTCGGCATGATCCCCTCGTGTTACTCTATCTCTCTGCTGTGTGCATATGCAACACTGACGTACTTCCTGCTCTGCCCTGCTATAACTACTCCAACTTCACGCTGGTATCTCTAAATATCCGCTACGATCGTGGTTGCTCATACATTGAGCCCTTGCCAGGAACTATCTGGCTCTCTTCGCCGTGCCTGTCGATAATTGCCTTCTTCAACGAAAGGAACAATACATGCAAGCGAATCTGCTTCGTACGCCTGGCATTATCCTGGCCTGTGTTATCCTGATACTATCTATATGGGGTTTTGCCGTACAACCTCATGTTCTGGCAACCACACCCGCTGCGCTGCCGACAGCGTCGGTGTATCTGGAACAAGCCGGCAGTGTCGTCATCGAGGCGGAACAGTTCACCGCACAACTGCCTGGCAGCGGAGCCGCCGCCAACCATACCTGGGAAATCACAACCACATACGATGATGTTGTCGGCGAAGCAATTGTGGTGTTGCCGAATGATGGCATAAATACCCGCCTGGAGACCAGTGGACCTCAGTTGCGTTATCCGGTTACATTTCAGACACCGGGCGACTACTATGTCTATATTCGGGGGTATGCGCCGTCCGTGTGGGAAGAAAATGACTCGCTCCATGTTGGCCTGGATGGAGTTCCCGTTACAACCGGCGGTGGGATCGGTTTGACCGGGTTTCGTGACAGTGGGTTCAACTGGCAGCATAAGTACAACTATACGGCGACCCGGATTACTGTTCCGGCTCCCGGAACCTATAGCTTTGATCTCTGGATGCGGGAAGATGGATTAGTTGTGGACCGGATCTGGTTAAGTACCAGTTCTGATGCAATCGCCATCGGCAGCACAGTGCCCGGTCCGCCGGAGAGTCCGCTGGATAGTGCAGATACGGCGACGTCTACTGCAATGCCGGATGCACCCGGTACAGCAGCGCCCACGGTTACACCCGGTACAGCAGCGCCCACAATTGCACCGACAACCACAGCCGTTGAGCCAGTCGCGGACACGGCCACCTCAAATGTCTTTCGGGAGACCTTTGATGGTGATCCGGCTGCACCACAGCCCTGGCGACCGGCGAACTGGGATGTTACCGTTCACTCGCGGGGTCCGCGTCCCTGGGATCTCCTGGAGCCGATGGAGGCCGCCCATGGCCCGGATTGTAGCCCGCCCCCGGCTACCCATCGCATTACCGCTTATGAAGATGCGGTCTTTCTCTGCAAAAACCATATGATGACCGCGATCAATGCCAGTGGTTATGGGGTGATCTACCTGACGCCCAGTCATATGGTTGATTTCTCTCAGGGCGAAGCCGTCATCCGGTTTGATATTTCGACCCTCATGAGTTCTGGGCGTGATTGGCGGGATATCTGGATTACGCCCTACACTGACCAACTCCAACTCCCGCTGGAGTCATACCGTGCCGACCTGAATGGTCCACCGCGTCGGGCTATTCAGATTTTGCTCACGAAGGAGATGGCGGCTCAAGCCCGCGTCTATAATAATTTTGCAGTGGCCCAGGAGAGTGCATTCCATGGCGATATTCCGACACAATGGTGGGTCGGCTACGACTCCTTCCTGACGCCGGATGCCAAACGGCGCGATACGTTCGAGATCCGCCTGTCGCGCGATCATCTCAAGGTCGGCATGCCGGACTATGACTTCTGGTGGATCGACAGCCCGATTGAGCCGCTCGATTGGGACCAGGGCATTGTACAGTTTGGGCATCATTCTTACAACCCGACCAAGGGCTGTACCAACTGTGGTCCCAACACCTGGCACTGGGATAATGTTGAGATTGCCCCGGCTATTCCTTTTACCATGCTTCAAGCCGATCGGCGGGCTGTCAGCCCCAGCGGAGCTGTGCATGTCACCTTCCCATCCCCTGCTCCGACGGATGCATATCTGCGATTCGCAGGTGTTGGGACAAACCTGGAGATCAGTGTTGATGGTGGCACCACCTGGCAACCTGCGCAGCTACAGGTTCAGGAACAGTATGATGAAAGCACGTTCCAATCGTACTGGACCCCTATTCCGGCGGGCACCACACAGGTGCATTTCCGGGGTGAGTCCTGGTATGACGGTGACTGGCATGTGCGGGATATTTCGATCTGGTCGCGCAGTGCAAGTACGCCCTGACGGGCAACCCATACCAGGAGAGATGCAATAGCATATCGTTCACTGCATGGGCGGATCAACCCGGTTGATCCGCCCATTGCATCTGGCTGTTCCCCTATCCTCCACCTTCCACTCTCATTCTGCCTTTCCCCTTGGTTCCCGCCCGATTTTGCTGTATAGTGTGCGCAACACCATGTTGTGCGCGGTGGCCGTCGGTCATAGTCATCAGATGCTGTTGGCGGGTCGCCGGCCCGAATTGTGGTGTATGTAGTGTGTAGATCGAGCAGGGTTTTATGTCTCTGAGTGATACGCAAATTGATACGATGATTGGCACGATTCTGATCATTGCTGCACCCTCCGCCGTCGGCGATCAACTCGCTCGCATGCTCCGTGCGCAGGGGTGTGTTGTCCAGAGCATGCCGTATGATGCGGTAACGGTGGACGCCATTGCTCACGCTGCCCCGGATATTATTCTGCCGGGACTGGGAGCGGCCGATGGCGATACGGCGGGCTACACTCTTTGCCGGCAGTTGCAGTCCGACATACGGACCCACGCTATTCCGGTGATCTTTGTCTGCTCCCAGGCGGCGACAATTGACCGGGAACGTATCTTTGCTGCCGGCGGCGCAGACTATCTGGTTGCGCCCTGGCATCCGGCAGAGCTGCAGGCGCGGATGCAGCCCCGGCTGGCGCTGCGCCGGTTAGAGCGCGAACTGGAACTGCGCGTTCAGGCGCGCACCACTGACATGTTGCAGACGAACCGTGCGCTCCAGGCGGACATCGCCGCGCGGGCGCAGACCGAACGTGCTCTGCGGCGGGTGGAGCGGGCTTTGCGCGCCCTGAGCGCATGTAATACCAGCCTGTTGCACGCCCGTGATGAAGCCGAACTGCTTACCACGATCTGTCAGGTTATGGTTACGCAGGGCGGCTACCGCATGGCCTGGGTTGGCTTTGCCGAACATGACGCGGATAAGACCGTACGGCCGGTGGCGTATGCGGGCGATGCCCAGGACTATATCAGTTCTTTGCAGATTACCTGGGATACCAGTGAGCGCGGTCAGGGACCGACCGGCATGGCGCTCCGCACCGGCACGCCCGCCGTTGTCACCAACATCGCAACCGATCCGCAGTATGCGCCCTGGCGGGATGCGGCGCAACGGCACGGCTATGCCTCAAGTAGTGCCCTGCCCCTGATCAGCGGTGGGCAGACACTCGGTGTGCTGAATGTCTACGCCGCCGACGTGGATGCCTTTGACCGGGAAGAGGTTGATCTGCTCGATCAACTGGCGGATAATCTGGCATATGGAATGCAGACCCTGCGTGAACGGGTTGCACACCAGCAGGTGACCAGTGCGTTGCATGAACGCGAGGTTGAGTACCAGTTGCTCTTCCGCCATATGCCCAGTGGCGTCGCCTACCATCAGGTGCTCTGTGATGCGCAGAACCGGCCAGTTGATCTGCTTTATGTTGATGTCAACGACCTGTTTGAAGAACACGCCGGATTTGCGCGGGCCGATGTGCTTGGTCGCCGTGTCACCGAAATCTTTCCCGGCATCGTAGCCGCTGAACCTGATCTTATTCACATCTATGGACAGGTGGGGTTGACCGGCGTACGTACCCGGCTGGAATTTTATTTTCCGCCACGCGATAAATGGTTTGCTGTCGCGGCCTATAGTCCCCGGCCCGGCTACTGTGTCACTATCTCGGAGGATATCAGCGAGCGAAAACAGGCTGAGGCTGTGCTGCTCCAGAGTGAAGCCCGCTACCACACGGTTATCGAGCATTTCCCGAACGGGG
>CAKZQX010000023.1 GCA_937141995.1 uncultured Chloroflexaceae bacterium
GCGGTTTGTGTTTCATCGGGTGAAACGCCCGGTTTGATAAACCACCGCGTAACTCGTGTCAGTTTTAGGGGAATCAAATGACACCCTGTTCAGGTTAACAGGGTGTCGTTGTCATTGCAGATGATTAATTCAAGCCCGCGCGACCTGCGGCATAGGCAACTGCCCCGATAATGAACATGGACAGGATAACAAGCAAGCCACCAAGGAAATCAGGCGTGAAACCAACCGATGCCTCCATAAGTCTCCTCCTTGTCTCTTTACTTATATATTTCATATTGTGTTTATACCACATTTAGCTTTTCTGTAGAAGGATGACATAATTGGAGAAGTGGAGGAGAAATGGAGGAAAAACAGCGGAGAGCCGGTAGCTCGCAAGCATTGAGTGGAAAACTATTGCCCGCAACCGAACCGACCCGGTTGATCCAGATGCACCATCTTGTACCAGGTCATATTCACACCGATAAACGCCTCCCACCGGAACTATCACCGGCGGGAGGTTTGCCAACGACGAAACGTTGCCATCACAGCACCGCTGCCGACTTTGTCTCGAAGTTACGCGGCACTCCCTGGTCACCACAATGATAATGATGCAGAACGCCGGCTATCCCAGATCCTCAATATCAGCCCCTTGCTCCCGGGCATACCGTTTCAGGTTCACAACCGTCTTGCTGAGTTGCCGCACCGCCCCATCCATCTGCTCAAAGAGCGACTCATACTCTTCCTCGGTCAGCGGATCTTCCTCGCCCGTCAGCCGATTGAGATGTCGGCCCAGCAAGCTCACCGGATTGTATAACTCCTGCACCACGGTTGTGAGAACCTGGGTTGGCGTTAAGCCCTCCCAGGGATGGGGTTCGTGCCGGGATGTCTGCTCATTCATGGGAGAAACCTCCAGAAGATACGCATCTTATGGTTGACAGTAGCGATCAAACCACTCCAGGGTCCGGGTCAGGTGGTCTGCCCGGTGATGCGGCTCGCCAGTACGGGTGAGTTCATGCCCCTCACGCGGGTAGCGCACTAACTCAACGGTCTTCTTTTGACGTCGTAGGAACGCAAATAGTTGCTCCGCCTCGCTGATCGGTGTGCGATAATCCAGTTCACCATGCAGTAAGAGCAGCGGTGTCGTAATCTTATGCGCATGCGCCAGAGGCGAGTGATACCAGAGTTCCTCCTGCAACTCCCAGGGATAGCCGCTAAACTCACTCTCGATCAACTCGTGGGCATCACTGGTGCCATACTGCGAAATCAGGCTAAACACCCCCCGGGCTGCCACCGCGCAGGCAAAGCGATTCGTGTGACCAATGAGCCATGTTGTCATGAAACCGCCGTACGAGCCGCCCGTCACCGCAATCCGTGCCGAATCAACATGGCCCTGCGCAACGAGGAAATCAACTCCTGCAAGAATATCCGGTGCATCGGCCTCACCCCAGTGATCCCGGATGCTGCCGCGCCACTGCTCGCCGTACCCATCCGAACCACGCGGATTGCAGAAGAAGACAATATACCCCCGCGCCGCACACACCTGCCACTCGTGCCACATCGACCGATAGCCCGGCCCCCACATAATCGGTGGCCCCCCGTGAATATGGACTGCCAGCGGATACTGTCGGGACGAGTCAAAGTCGGGCGGATATGCTACCCAGCCCTGGACCTGTTCACCATCGGGCGCAGTATACTGCACCTCTTCAAACGGTACCACCTGGCGCGCGGCCAGCAGTGCTGCATTGAGTTGCGTCAGTTGGACTTCCTCACCATTGGGATGGCGCACAAACAGATTGCCGGGCATATCGGACGTGTCCGCGATAAAGGCAACCGTACCCGCGCCGCCAACATCAAAAGCGCTCACCATCCGGTTTGTATTTACCTGCAGTTCGACATGCCGTTTCGTTGAGTCGGGTTCCGTATCGGTATGGTACACCCCGGTGGTCCCACGCCACCCGGCACTAAAAAAGACGCCCTGGCTATTCGGGTGCCAGCGAAACAGTTCAACACTCAGATCGGTATGCGCCGTCAGCGACTGAGGCTCGCCCCCCGCAACGGGAATCAGCGCTACCCGGTAGCCCCCCGCCAGCAACCGCTCCTCCGGCAGACGGCGAAAGGCAATCATACTGCCATCCGGGGCAGGCTGCGGATCAAAGTAGGAATAGCCCGAGCGCGTCAGAATCTCCGGTTTGCCCCCGGTCGCCGGAACACGCAGCACATCGTAATACCCCAGCAGCGCATCAGCTTCGGGATCACGCGTTGCCGTCGTCAAGAGCGCCTGACCATCGGGCATCCAGACCGGCGCGCTATGATGAATATCCCCATCGGTGATCCGGCGCGGCTGCGGTCGATCCGACCACTCTAGATCAGCAGTAGGACCCGCCACACTGTAAATATGGTGGCGGCGATTGTCAAAATAGTCCGTCCCAGTGCGATAAGGCAGGCGGGTGATCACCCGAGGATCGTGGCGCTGCGCTTCGGCATGCTCCTCCGCTTCACGGATGCGGCGCTCTTCCCAGGCATCGGCAGGAGCCACGGGAGTGGTATCCGCATCCGCCCGATCCTCTCGCATCCGCTCGGCTTCATCACAGGCCGAGAGAAACGCAATGCGCGTGCTATCGGGACTCCAGGCCGGTTCGCGCGCTCCTTGCGGCATAAACGTTACCTGCTGCGCCTCCCCGCCATCGACGCGAATAACATAGATCTGGCCCCGCTCGTCATCCCGGGTCGAGACAAAGGCCAACCGGCGGCCATCGGGACTCCAGCGCGGTGTGTGATCCTGCCGCTGACCGCTGGTAAATCGGCGGGGTTGACCATGCATCACCGGCACCAGGTAGATCGCCCGGCGGTAACAATTCTGCACGCGATCCACCTGCACATGCACATACGCTATCGTTTGCCCATCCGGGCTGATGCGCGGATCTTCCAACCAGTCGAGGTCATATAGATCGTTAATTGCAAAAGGTGTCCGTTCAATTGTCGTCACAGATGTGGCTTTCTGATTTGCATCAACAATAACCTGACTCATCACCTGCCATAGAACAACAGCCCTCTCAACCCTGCTATCATGGAACGTACCATTGCTCAGTAGCGCTCTGTATTGTACCACAAGCCAATCCACAGCGAAGAATCAATCGTTCAACCAGACATATCAACTCGTCCTGTGGTTGGTCGTTTATCCACTGAATGAGCATACCCGGGTAGCAACAAACTACCGGCGATCACCTCCATTCACACCTGACCATGCGCCGGAAGCAGCCGATCCGACCCACGATAGCATACTGCATCGCCCCTGCCTGATCATGGATATAGTTGGAGAGTACTGCCGACACATAGCACTCTTGCACACTGTAATATAAAAGAAGCAGACAAAACCACACTCAACAGCCAATTTTTAAAAAAACATGCTGGTAGAACTGTTTTTAGGCTTGACACCATACGCAAATAGTCGTATACTCCAATCATTAACAATATTTTGTGAAATCCATACTACTATTTACAGGTAGAACAGCTATCAGGTAAATTAGTACCGCCACATAAGGAATAGGCACTTTCATATAAGTTGTTGCATCTCATAGGAGCGTGTAGTACCCTGGAGCAGAGTCGTATTACCCGGTGTATCACGGGAGTCATGGCTTTGTGCTCTGGGATTAGGTCGTGACCACCATTCCGCTTATTACCGAGAATACACACCGGGGAAACTCTCAGGTCAACGAAACTGTTGTGTAACAGGGTTACATCAACAGATATCCGCAGGAACGGACGTAGTAACACTGATGACGGTATATCTGTTCACTCATTGAACACTATCATCAGTTATCGCAGCTATCGTAGTATCACTATCACTCCATGCAGCTTTTCATAAAATACACATAAATAGCGATACACGTAAAAGTAGCCGGCTTTGCCATGTCTGAAATTGTGCATGTATCGTATGACGTACACGCGTTACGCGGTCGGTTCCCAACCAGGTGGTTGCCTGGATGCACGACCCGACTCGCCTGCGACAGCATGAGATGGTCTGTTCTTTTTGGGAATTTTGGCTGAAGGCTAACAAATTCCCAAGAAAAGGTGGTTTTTTCCACCTTGCCGGAGGCGACCATCCACCGGATGGACGACCACGTAACGCATGTTCCTTACACGCATTACGCGGTGTAATTCATTCTGTCCTGGGGTCAGACCCAAACGCCGGCGAAGCCGGCGGCAGCGTGGTGCGTTTCTTGTCTGGTTCACGAAAAGTTTGCGCAATGCGCAAACTTTTCGTGAACCAGTATAGGTTGTTCTACCTACCGGAGGCACGTCGGGTCGTGCATCCAGGCGAGCCTACTGTTCATTCAATTATAACGTCCCGTTTGCATGCCGACCGCGTAACTCGTATTACTTAGTTATAAGGAGCATTTCTCGATGAGCGAAGCATCAACGGCCGTGCTGTATGATGCCCCTCCGGCCAATCTGTCCCTCTCAGTCATGTTATTCCACGCGGCAATGCGTGAGGAAATTCCGATCAGCGAATTTGCCGAACGACTGGGTATTGGTGCGCTTTCACTACGGCAATTCATTTCCGGGCAGACCCAGCGCCCGCGTGGACGGACACTGGAGTTAATCGCCAGTGCGCTCGATATCCCGGTTGAAGTCGCCCGTGAACAAACCGCCCTGCGTCCAACATCAGCGCCGCGTTTTGCCGACTGGCTGGACGAGCGCATGCACAATGGCCGCTACTCCCGCGCAAAACTGACGCGTGAGACGCGTATTAGTGATGGTGCTTTGCGCAATTATCTCTCCGGCCAGACTCTCCCCGATGCCGACCAGGCTGAGCGTCTGGCTCGCTGTCTCGACGTTGACTCGCTCGAATTGGCGAAGGTACTTGTGGCCGATCAGACGGTTCGCTCAGGCGGGGAGACTATCCCTCCACCGGAACCGGATAGTCTCCCGGACGAGACAGTACCATTCGCCGACGAAGATTCCTATATCCCGGATGACGACGACGACGACGAATTCGCGGAAGATCAGCCGTCAGTCCACCGCTTTAATCGTATCAATCGGCTCACAACCACCGAGATCATGGGAGATGAAGAGCATCTTCTCAATCTCTGGCGGCAACTGCATCCCCAGGGTCGCCGTGCGACTCTCATCTATATCGCCGGGTTGCTGGCCGAAGGATAAGTCCGGTAGCCTGGTTGCGGGGTGCGGTAGCATAGCCGCCGCACCCATACCCGGCGGCCGCATTCCAGCACAGACACGCTGCTCGCACTGCTTCGGTCGCCTGTTGCGTTTTCGCATGAGCCATGCTAGAATCGAATATTATAGCAGTAGAAGCAATCTGGCCTGCCTATGTCAGAACAAATCATTGACCATACCCAGACACAGCATATTCCCGGTATTGATGCCGAGGCAACCCCGTTTTTAAGCGTAGGATTGGGATTGACCGGGCTTGCTCTGGGGCTCCGGCCACGGTTGGCCCCCCTGCCTCTGGCGCTAACGGCGCTGACGGCGCTCCTTTATCGTGACCCGAAACGCCAGACTCCCGCTGATCCTACCACCCTTTTTGCCGGCGCTGATGGTACCATACTGGAAGTCAGCGAATTTTACGAACATCGCTTTTTGCATACCGATGCGTTGCGTATTGTCACGGCCCTGTCGCCCTTCGATGTGCCGGTTCAGCGTAGCCCGGTATCCGGAACTGTCACTTATGTTGAGCGGGTTAGCGGTGACTATCGTCCGGTCACGGATCACCTGGCTGCCGAACAGAATACGCGGACCTACATCGGGATCGAAACGGCCTGGGGGCCGCTGCTGCTGGTACAGATTGCCGGGCCGGTGGCCCGGCGGGTTGTGTGCCGTGTGCAACGCGGCGATCAGATAAATGCCGGTGAGCGGATTGGTACCGTGCGTTTTGGTGCGCGCCTGGATCTGATTGTTCAGCGTGACTCGCTTGCTCCGCTGGTGCATGTTGGTCAGCGCTTGACAGCCGGTGTGACCCGCATCGCTCATGTTATGCCGTTATAAACAGGAGTTAGGCGGTCGTCCATCCGGCGGCCGGGATGCACCATACTGCCGCAGGCAAATCTGGCGTTCATCGGGGCGACCGCCCGGTTTGAACACGCACCGCGTAACTCCTGTTATAAATTGATTGCGCCCCACATAGTATGGTATATCTGTTACAGCGCGGTGGGCACCGTTCGCTGCGTGGTAATATCTTTCCGTTATACCGGCCTGGCCTACTTCCTCTGCTCCGCCTGATCTGCCATGGGTTTCATCAAGTGCTCCCTCTCCTTAGGATGCCAACCATAATGCGACAGGCCATGTTGAGCTATACCCATAAATTATA
>CAKZQX010000024.1 GCA_937141995.1 uncultured Chloroflexaceae bacterium
TTCCGCCTGCGGCAGCATGGTACGTTTTTATCTTTTTTCACAAAACATTTTTCACAAAGTGAAAAATGTTTTGTGAAAAAAGGATGATTTCTTCCACCCTGCCGGAGGCGGTATCCTCTTCCAGGTAAGGAATCACGTAAGCCCGGTTATTTGAAAGGTATTGTCTCTAGTGCGTAACTGGCCTGGTCAGCGGTCCACTCTTGCGCGACTCGAGCAGCAGATCGACCACAACTGGGGCAGCACAGGCGCAGGCAATCAGCACAATCAATCCAAGCGGCGGCAGCCAGGCACCAACGAACGCCAGTAGCAGCACCACTGCCGCCGCGCCAAAGCGCAACTGGGCACGGGTCTGGCTACTGGTGCGCTGCTCCGACTGCACCGTAACCAGATCAATCAGTGCGATAAAGACCAGACAGAGAATCACCGCTCCACAGATGAGCAGCCGGTATTTATCCGCAAAGGGATCGCCTGCATGCAAAATCACTAGCTTTTTGATGCCAACCCCGAAGGCGGTCAGGCCCAATGCCAGCGGCAGATGCGAGTAGATCCAGACGTAGGGCGCACGCCCGGTTGCACGCACCATTGCCCCGGCGACATTATCAAAGTAGAGCCACCAGAGACTACAGGCGGCAATCATCCCAAACATACCTGAGATCAGCGCAGCGAAACCCAGATGCTCGTCCGAGGCGCTGCTGATGACTTTGACAAACGACTCGCCCAGTACAATAATCGTAAGCAGACCGTAGCGCTCGGACATATGCGGCACATCCGGCGCAATCCGGGCATTCATCTGCCGGGAGCGGCGCGAAAGCGGGGTGGCAAAGTCAAGCGCCAGACCGCCCGCCCAGAATGCATAGCGCAGCGGCGCGGGCAGAAATGCCGAAATGATCCAGAGCACGGCAGCCAGTGCAAACCCGGTGGCATACCGGCGGGTCAACGGACGCGCCTCCGGAATATGCGTTCCGGCCCGCAGGTACAACGCGATCAAGATCAGGCGCACGCCGGCATAGGCCAGCGCAAACTGACCGGCTTTCTCCCCAAATGCTCCATTTACACTGATCGCCATAACCGCGATAGCAAACATTTGCACGAAAATCAACACTCGGTGCCATACATCATCAACAACGATGCGATTAATATAGAACGTAATTCCGGTCCATGACCACCAGATCAGGACAAAGAGAAAGAAAAACCCGGCAAATCCACTTGGCGAAACATTGTCACTGAGCCAGTTACCCAATTGAATAATAGTTGCAACATAGACCAGATCATAAAATAGTTCCAGCCATGTAACCTTGCGCTCCTCTTCAGTATCGTGGGCCGTGTGGAGTTGCGGCGGATGCCAGTGCGCGTTCATCATTACGGTCTGCTCCTTTGGTGTTCAGAAACGATGTAGACACGTTGCATTATACAAAGGGCATCAGGAATTACAATCCATACTTTTGGTCAGTTCTGGTCCGGTATCCCCCGCACCGCCGTTCGCGCTACCCGTCCGATCGCCTGGAGCCAGCCCTCAGTGGCGGGATAGCGGAAGCCCACACAGATGAGGTGCGGGTTGCGCCGCGAACGCCAGTAGCGGTCAATCAGGGGCCATCCCTGTGCGTCGAAGTTCAGTTCATGGGCGACAAATTCCAGCGACGGCCGATACCCGGTTGCGAGAATGACCGTATCGAAGGAAGCCGCACGCCCGTCCGCGAACTGCACCCCGTCGGGGAGAAAGCGCGCAATCTCACCATACAGGGTAATTGTTCCCGCGTTCACTGCATCGGGCAGACTGTACCCAACCACCGGGTATGCATCAAGCAATTGACCGGCGGGGGGGTGAATGCCGATAGATCTAAAATCACGGCGCACCCGCCGGAGCAGCCATTCACCCGTCGGACGTGGCGCAGTACGCAGAAACCAGGCCGCCGCCTGCACCGCCGAAGCGTGACGCGGATGGGGGATAAACGTTGTCCCGCTGCGAATAGCAATGCTTGTCGCTACCCCATGCTCGCTCAGATCCACCGCGATCTCCGTACCGGAATTGCCCGCGCCCACAACCAGCACACGCTGTCCCCGGAATGGGTCCGGGTTGGGGTACTCACGGGCATGCATCATCGTTCCGCCAAACGTCTCCTCACAGGTAAATTTTGGCCGATAGGGTGTGCTCCAGATTCCGGTTGCCACGATCAGGGTCGTGCCGGACTGTGCGCCCTGGCTGGTCTCCAGTTGCCAGCTCTCCCCCGTCCAATCGGCGCGCGTGACATCAACACCACAGGCGATGTTGAGGCGCAATCGGCGGGCATACTGCTCCAGGTAGGACTGGAATTGTGTTGCCGAGGGAAACGCCGGATAGTCGGCGGGCATCGGCAGGCCGGGCAGGTGCGACACCTGCTTGAGCGTATGCAGATGCAGCCGGTCGTAGTGGTTGCGCCAGGCATAACCGACCGTATGGCGCTCCAGCACCTGGTAGGGCAGCCCGCGCTGCTGCAAGTAGTGGGCCACGGCCAGCCCGGCCGGGCCGGCCCCAACGACGAGTATCATTGATTGCTCCTTTAAATTAACACGATTTACGCAGTCCCTGACCTGGCAGAGCATTTCGCCTCCGGCAGGGCGGAAGATTCCAGTCTTTTGCACAA
>CAKZQX010000025.1 GCA_937141995.1 uncultured Chloroflexaceae bacterium
GCCGGCGATATTACCGGGCGGATGATGCTGGTGCAGACGGGCAGCCAGGATGCGCATGTCGCCGCCGAGAATGCCATCCTGGGCGTGGCCCAGCAGCGCCGCTCGGAGATTGTGCCCCACGGCGGCTTTACCGATCCGGAGTATGGCAGCGTGGGCCTGACCGAGCAGCAGGCGCGTGACCTGAGCGACTGCATCGTCGCTGAAGTGCCCTACACCGACCTGGACCGCGCGGTGGTTGACGGCCGCACAGAAGGCTTCTGTAAGCTGATTGTGGACCGCGAAACGCACCAGATCCTGGGCGGGCATGTCGTTGGAGAGCAGGCGGTTGAGGTAGTGCAACTCCTGGCGGCGGAAATTGCGGCGGGGTTGCGCGTCGAGCAGTTAGCCGACCTGGAACTGGCCTACCCCACCTTTACCGCCATTGTCGGCAGCGCGGCCCGGCAGATCGTCCGCGAACTTAATCTGCAGCCGGCGGTGCATGGCTGGCGCGGCCTGCGCCCCATCCGCATTTTGCCGGAGGAGGAAGAGATCCAGAATGCCGCCTGAGCCGGTGATCATGCGCGGCGGCGTAAACCAGACGACCGCCGCCGCACCCAAACTTACGCCGCATCCGGTACAAATGCCGCCGTCAACTCGGCGACGCGGGCATAGCGTTGGTAAATATCCGCCAGCACCGCGTCGTCAACCTGCGGCGCATTGCGGTAGACCTGCTTATCCAGCATGCGGCCCTTCTCGCCGCCCGGCCAGATCCGCCAGGAGTCATTGTCGATCACATCCGCCACCAGCAGCGACGGCGTGCTGCCGACTGTGGGCTGTTGATCCGCTGTCGCCACCCCATGCCCAAACTCGATCTTGAGATCAACCAGCGTGACCGCCTGCGTGGCCCAGGCCTGCTCCAGTTGGGTGAAGACCTGGCGACCCGTTGCGCACATCTGCTGGACCTCGGCGGCAGTTGCGATGCCCTGGCCGACAATCTCCACTTCGGTGATCTGCGGGTCGTGGTGCAGATCATCCTTGAGAAAGAACTCCACCAGCGGCGGATCAAAGCGGGTACCCTCGCTCACCTCGGGATGGCGCTTGAGATAGGAGCCGGTCGCCATCCGGCGCATCACTACCTCCAGCGGAAGCATAGCGCAGCGCCGCACCACCGTCATGGCCGGCTCCGGGGCCGCGACAAAGTGCGTGGCAATCCCAGCGCGGTTGAGCAGCGTAAACACATTCGCGGTTGTCTGCCCGGCCAGCGCGCCCTTGCCGGGGATAGTGTTGCGCCGCGCGCCATCCCCGGCAGTAATTCCATCCTTGTGTTGCAGCACCACCAGCGCGGGATCGGTGGGATGCGCATAGATGATTTTGGTCTTTCCCTCCGCGATCTTCTCTCCCAGTTCCATACCTCTACCTTCGGTTTATCATATCTTTTCCATTCTTGCCATTCGTACCTGCTGTCACATGCTGCTGCTGCAAAGCATGCACAATACCTTTTTGTAGATTGTTCAGGGTGACAATACCACTCAGGTCTGCGCCCATACCAACCAGCGTCTGCGCCACCTCCGGGCGAATGCCGGTCAGGATGATCTGCGCCCCCAGCAGTTTTACCGCCTGCGCCGCGCGCACCAGCGCATGCGCCACCTGCGTATCGACAACTGGCAGGCCGGTGATGTCCAGGAGAGCAATCGTGGCCCGGTGGGTTGCTACCCCCTCAAGCAACGTTTCCATCACCTGCTGGGCGCGGGCACTGTCCATGCTGCCGATCAGCGGCATAACCACCACGCCATCGGCAACCGGAATAAGCGGCGTACTCAACTCATGCAGTGCGGCCCGCTGCGCCTCGATCACCTGGGCCTGCAACTGACTACGCTCTTCCTCAGTCCGTTTCCGCTCGCTGATATCCCGCACAAACGCCAGGCTGTACTCCTCTCCATTGTACTGCATGTAGTTGGCGGAGATCTCCACCGGCACCCGGCGACCAGCTTTGGTGTAGTGCTGCCCCTCAATAATGACCGAGCCTTTGTGGGCAAAAAAGCCGTCCCATGCCTCGAGCGGATAAGCGGGATCGAGATCAAACACCGTCATAGCGAGAAACTCGTCCCGGGTGTAGCCCAGTTGTTGACAGGCGGCTTCATTAATCGCGGCAATCGTGCCGTCTCGCCGGATCCAGTAGGTCGCATCGGTAATCAGTTCAAACGACCGCTGGGTAAACTCCAGCCGTTCGCGGTCGCGCTCCTGTGCGGTAATATCGCGGATAATTGCCGCCATTCCGATTGGCTCACCATTGTTATCCCGAACGAGCAAGGCCGATGTATGGCTGATAAACTGGCTGCCATCTTTGCGCCGCCGCATCTGCTTACCCTGCCAGGAACCCTGTGTCCGGATTTGCTGCACAATATGAGCCGCCTGGTTCAGTTCATCTTCGGGATAAAACTGCTGCATATGCATACTGAGCGACTCATCACCATAGCCAAACATTGTCTTAAAGACCGGGTTGACATAGGTCAGAATACCCTGCAGATCACTCACGACCACGGCATCGGGCACACTCTCGACCAGTGCATAAAATTTGCGTA
>CAKZQX010000026.1 GCA_937141995.1 uncultured Chloroflexaceae bacterium
GGCCGACTGTTCGCCGTTTGTGCCGGCGGTCGCTGCCGGGGAATCGGTGCGGGCGCGGGTGCTGCTGCCGGTTGTTGCGGTGGAATGGGTAACGATGCCGCCGGTGTCTGCCCTTTCCCCAGCGAGATCGTCGGTTGCCCCGCCGAGTCCTGTGGGCGTACCAGTGTGGCAATCTGCTGGTTGGACGCCGGCGGAATACCGTGATGCTGCGCCACATTCCGCAGAGCCTCAACCAGTGTGGCCCCATTGCGGAAGCGCTTGTCGGGATCTTTTGCCAGCGCCTGCATCAGCACCGCATCCAGTTCCGGCGGAAGATGGGGCGCGATCCGGCTGGGACGGGGAGGCGGCGTCTGCGAATGCGCGATAATCAGTTGCGGCGTTGCCCCGGAGAAAGGCACCCGCCCGGTGATAATCTCGTAGGCGACCACGCCGAGGGAATAGAGATCGCTGCGACCATCCACGCGGCGCGCTTCGGCCTGTTCCGGCGATATATACTCGGGCGTTCCCATAAACACACCCGTACGCGTCAGCCGTTCGGTATCCGCGTCAGGGGGTTGCGCAATCCCAAAATCAGCCAGCAGCACCCGGCCATCGGTAGCGAGCATCACATTGTGCGGTTTAACATCCCGATGCACCGCCCCCCGGCTGTGGGCATAATCCAGGGCGCGGCCCAGTGGTTCCAGAATGCTAACCGCGTAGCCCAATCCCAGCGCGTCACGGTCGTCCAGAATAGCATGCAGCGAGCGCCCCTGAATAAACTCCATGGCAATATAGTGCAACCGGACCTGATTTCCCACATTATACTCATCAATATCATAGATGGTCACAATCGCCGGGTGGTGCAGGTTCGCAGCAATAACCGCCTCACGGTTGAAACGTCGGGCAAACTCCGGGTCCATACTCAGTTGGGGCGCCAGCACTTTGAGCGCAACCGGACGCTGGAGCACCGTATCCAGGCCCCGATAGACACGCGCCATACCGCCGCGCCCTATTTCTTGCTGAATCTTATAGCGACCAAGCTGTTTTCCGACGAGTTGGGTCAACCCTGGGTCTCCTGCTATTTGTTCCAAACGGAGCATACGTGACACGCGGAACATGCTAGACCGGCACTATCCTATCATGCTGGGAACACTCCTCAGTGTCATCATACCTGCGTCTGAATTATAATGACTCCTGCTCCTGGACGACATGGGGCAAAAGTACGATGGTATTTTTACCGTCCTGATGGTATAATCGATGATAACTGCGGCGATTGTACCATATTGCGAGATGGGTTTCAAAACAATGACTGTTTGTCAATATGGTTCTAACATTCATTCAACGCTACTGGTTTGTGCGCACATGCTGCCATACGGCACGCGAGTAACTGAAATGCGCCGGTTCTTTTTGTCAAGATGATAGTACAATGGCTTTATCACTAGCGGACAATGGCTCGGAGGACGTCGATATGCAGCCTGTCCCCGCCCCCAAGTTGACCATCAAGCGTCAGACAGGTGACTATCGTGAACTGGAGTGGGAGCGTGATGAACTCACCGTGGGCCGCGATAGTGCCAATGATCTGATCATTGATCACCGGCTGGCATCACGCCGCCATGCACGCTTTGAACGGGATGAGAGCGGGTTTTACATTCGTGATCTGGATAGCACGAATGGAACATTTGTCAACGGCGACCGCATCCAGGGCGCGCGGCAACTGCACAATCAGGATCAGGTCATTATTGCCGATACCATCATTACCTTCCAGGACCCGGAGGCGACCGTCAAGGGGATTCTGCCGCCCGAAGTGTTGCGCGCTGTGCGTGAGGAGTTGCGGGTAGATAGCCGCTCGAAGGAGGTTTACATCAAGGGGCAACCGCTGGACCCGCCCCTCACAGTGAAGGAGTTTCAACTGTTGGAACTGCTCTACAATCGCAAAGGGCAGGTTATTAGTAAGGATGAGATTGCCCAGGCGGTCTGGGATTACGAGGTTTTTGATTACAATGCGATTGATGCCCTCGTCTACCGGTTGCGCCAGCGGATCGAACCAATCCCGACCAACCCACGCTACCTGGTGACCCAACGCGGCTTTGGGTACAAGTTATTTACAACACCCGAATAGAACGTGAAGTGTGAAGTGTGAAGCGTGAACTTTACGGACTACGGACTACAGCATACGGACTACGGACTACGGACTACGGACTACAGCATACGGACTACGGACTACAGCATACGGACTACGGACCATGTACACCTTCCGTATTGAAATCTACACAAACGGATTGCTCATCAGTGGCAGTTATGATCTGCCGCTCTACCGGCGGGTAAGTGGTGCGCTGAATAGTGGCATCTACCGGTATATCACCCTGTATGATGCGACTATCGCGCCCTTAACCCATCCCCAGCAGATCAAACGGGTATCGCAACTGCTGGTCGATTGGAGCAGTGCATTGCTTGTCGCCGTACTCGATGAGCCGCCACCACCGCCGGATTTTCAGATCGAAGAACCGGCCCGGCGGGATACGCAGCCGATGATGTTCTTTACCCCGGCTTTTGCATTACGTGCCGATTTTTACAAGCGGCCTGATCTGTCGATGGGCGAAACGTTGGAGCGAATGAGCGAAGATTTTATGTCGGTCACTGCCGTGCAGATCTTCCCGCTCAATGGTGGACAGCCGGTTGCGCGCGAGTTTGCCTGTCTCAGTCGGGATCACATTCAGGCA
>CAKZQX010000027.1 GCA_937141995.1 uncultured Chloroflexaceae bacterium
GCGAACCAGACGTTTCACCAGATGGAAGCCGGATTCGCCTGCGGCAGCATGCGCTATCCCCCGTCAAACGCGGGATCGTCTCATCCACATCAGCATTGGCAGGTTCGCGGTGTTCGCTCATTTCGTGTTGTTCGTGGTCCAAACTCCCACTGTGTACCTCCTGTTCTTCGTTCGTGCTGCGCATGGTATGCATGATCGCAGCGCATTGATCGTACAATACAATAATACGATCACGATCAGCCCGCCTGCTATCTGAGGATAGCAGGCGGGCTATGCTCCCGGAGGGTCGTGCCTGCCACGGCGATGAAAGCAAGGAATAGAACCGATGTCCCATGTTCAAGATGATGCGTTTGCCCAGGATGAGGTTGCTCCTCCCCTGGTCAGCGGGATCGATGCGGTGATTGCGCGGGTTAATGCCGCCAGTCGCTATATTGCGCTGCTGGCGGCATGGATCGCCACCAGTGGTAGTCTCTTTATGAGCGAGGTGCTGCTCTGGGTGCCCTGTGTGTTGTGCTGGTACCAGCGCATCCTGATGTATCCGCTTACGCTCATCCTGACGGTCGGCATTCTGCGCCGTGACCGGGGGCTGCACCTCTATGTGCTGCCGCTGTCGCTGCTCGGGGCGATTGTCGCGCTCTACCACTATCTGCTGATCAAGACAGATTTCTTGCCGCTGCCGCCCTGCACAGCCGGTATTCCCTGCACTATCGTCTACATGAATGTGCTGGGCTTTATCAATGTGCCCTTCCTGGCACTCATAGCTTTCCTGATTATCAGTATTATGGTTACGGGTTCGGCGCTGGGTGAGACGGACGCGGACGAGGTGGAGGAGCCGGTCATGCCGCGTCGGCGTCTGCTCAGTCTGTCGGCGGTGATCGGGATTCCGGTCGTGGTTGTGCTGTTTTTTGTGGTGTGGGGGATGCGGGTGCGCGCGTGATGTTCATAATGCCGGAGGCAAACCTCGTTCTGCACCGGGTCACACGCCTGATGTGAACGCCCACCGCGTAACTCCCGTAAACTAACAGGAGTTACGCGGTTTTCCATCCGGTAGCTGGGATGCGCCTGCGGCAGGGTGGAAGAGTCGTATCTTTTTCACGAACATGTGGCTCTGTGAGCCACATGTTCGTGAAAAAGATAAAAAGAGTACCATGCTGTCGCAGGCGCATCTGTCGTTCATCGGGGTAACTGTTCGGTTTGAAGGCGCACCGTGTAACTCCTGTAAACGAAAAACTCATCACAACTGTCAGTTAAGCATTATGCACTTGACACTAAGCTCCCGACATGCTATGCTCCAGTTAGAAAAGTGAACATTTATGAAAAGACCTTCGGGGCAGGGTGCAATTCCCGACCGGCGGTAGTTCTTCGGCATAGTCCGTAGTCCGTATCCCGTAATCTGTATCCCGTACTGACAAATGTACGGCGTACAGACTACGGACTACGGTGTACAGACTACGGAAGCGAAGACGAGCCCGCGAGCCGCAAGGCAGGACTCTGGTGTGATCCCAGGGCCGACGGTACAGTCCGGATGGGAGAAGGTCTGCGCACGTGTAATACCTATCCAGCATTGGCTACAGCGCAGTAGTAGCACAGGGAAGTTTTACTTCCCGGTGTTCGCTTTGGTGTAGCTGTTTGTGTGATGGGTTGCGGGTAGTTGGCAGGTGTGGCAATGGTGCGCATCTGTCGGGTGTGCTGCTGCATGTCGCCATGGAGATGTGCGGTGCGCCGTTACCCTGCTGTTGCGCGGATATGCCCCGAAGTGTCGAACGCTTCGGGGTTTTTGCATGCAACGAAAGGGATATCCTGTGCAAGATATTCTTCCGGTTCAACAACGGCAGCGGCGCGGTATGGCAGCGCAGACTGCTGTTCCGCACGAACGAGGCGCGGCGGAAGCGGGTCTGGCTCCGGTGCGGCGGCCGGTGCGGTCGGGGCAGTGGTTTGGGTTACCTGTGGCACTGCTGTTGCTGCTGGCGGGTTGGCAGGCACTGGTAATGATGGGAGGCTATGCGCCGTTTATCCTGCCCGGTCCTGCGCTGGTGCTGGAGCGGTTGATCGCCGCTGCCGGCAGTGGTCTGCTCTGGGTGCATGTCGCGGCGACGCTGACGGAGGCGCTGGGCGGGTTTGCGCTGGCGCTGCTGGTGGCGTTGTTTATGGGCTATCTGCTGGCGCATACGCCCTGGCTGGAGCGAGCGGTTGCGCCGCTGCTGGCCGCCAGTCAGGCCGTGCCGGTGCTGGCCGTCGCGCCGCTCATTGTGCTCTGGTTTGGGACGGGGCTGCCGTCAAAGCTGCTGATCGCCGCGCTGATTACCTTCTTCCCCATTCTGATTAACTGCATTGTGGCACTGCGCGGCATCCCGCGTGAACTGCGCGAGATGGCGCTGATCAGCGGGGCGAGTCGCCGGCAGATGCTGCGCTTTGTCGAGATACCGCTGGCGCTACCGGTGCTCTTCGGCGGTGTGCGTACCGGGCTGGCGCTGGCGACGACCGGCGCGGTGGTGGGGGAGTTTGTAGCGGGCCGCTACGGGCTGGGCGCGCTGATTAATATTGCGCGTGGTCTCTTCGACACCCCGCTGATCTTTGTGGCGCTGATCATGCTGGCCGGGATTACGCTGCTGCTCTACCTGCTGGTATCGCTGCTGGAAAGGCTGCTGGTGCAGTGGGAAGCGTAATTACGGCAGGATGAAGGATGAGGGTCGTTGGAGCAATGATGAGGAGGGGTAGGATGGTGCGCTATCTGCGCGGCTTGCGTTATATCTCAGTTTACATAATCATAGTACTGCTGGTGGCATGTGGTGGGGGCGCGGAGCCGGAAGTCGGTGCGACCGAGGCGCAGGAGGCGGCGGCGTTGCGCCCGGTGACGCTGGCAATGTCCTTTATTCCGAACGTGCAGTTTGCGATGTTCTACGTCGCCGATAGCAAAGGTTACTATGCCGATGCAGGACTTGATGTAGCATTTGACTACAACTTTGAGAATGATGTGATGCAGCGAGTAGCAACCTGGCCTGACAGCGATGTCGAGTTTGCACTGGCCGGGGCGACTTCGGTCTTGCTGGCACGCCGGCAGGGGCTGCCGGTGGTCACGGTGGCGACGATCTACCAGGAGTTTCCGGTCGTCTTCTTTAGCAAAGCCGTAAATGCGATCAACTCGGTTGAGGATATGCAGGGCAAACGTATAGGCATTCCAGGGCGCTTCGGGGCCAGTTACTATGCGCTGCTGGCACTGCTCTACGCCAACAATATGCAGGAGAGCGATCTGAATATTCAGGAGATCGGCTTTACGCAGGCGCAGGCGGTGCTTGAGGATCGGGTCGATGTTGCGACCGGCTACGCGATGAATGAGCCGATCCTGCTGGAGGCGCAGGGCGAGGAAGTCAGTGTGCTGCGCGTGGCCGATATATTTCCGCTGGTCTCCGACGGCATTGTCACCCACGCCGATCTGATCGGCCAGGAGCCCGATCTGGTCCAGGCATTTGTGGACGCCACTATGCGTGGCCTCCAGGATACGCTGGATAACCCGGACGAGGCGTTCGACCTGAGCCTGTCATATATTCCCGAGGCAGAATTGGGCGATGCAGCGTTGCAGCGCGCGGTGTTACAGGCGAGTCTACCCTACTGGCATAGCGCAACAACAGAACAGGCGGGGTTGGGGTACACCGATCCGGAGTCCTGGGAAGCAACCCATACCTTTATGCAGGAGGCCGAATTGCTCACCCAATCGGTGGAGGTAGACGAGGCATTTACGAATGAGTTTATCTCGCGCGTAGTGACGAGTGATGAGTGAGAACATGAAACGTGAAAGCGTGAAACGTGCGAACATAAGAACGTGCCGTAGCCATCCTGCGTTATAATGGTCGTCTGTGACTGGCGTGGGAGTACACTGCGGCACTGGCTGTTCCGACAACCGCAGTTGATGAAGTAGAAGACAGTTATTGTGCGCAGTGCCGGCAGGTGGTACAGGACGCATCCCTCAGTGTTCTCTGTGCTCTCTGTGGCAAACGAGTGCGCAGTGCGGTTGTGGGGCTATGGCATCTGAGACAACGACAAAAGCGCCCTCGCTGGCGAGCCAGGTTTCGCGGGCGGTGCTCTGGAATACGCTATTTGTACCGCTGCGCATGCTGGCCGAACTGCTGGCAACGCTGGTCAAGTTGACCCTGCTGACCCCGGCGCAGTATGGCTTGCTGGCGCTGATCAGCGGGGCCGGCAACGGTCTGGGTACGACGGTTGATCTCGGCACGGCGCGGGCGCTCCCCAAATATATCCCGGAAACGAATAACACGGGCGGACCCCGCGCCACTCTGCGCCTGCTGCTGGCAGTGCTGGGCGCGCAACTGGTGGCATTTCTAGCAATTGCTGCCGGGTTGCTGTTGCTGCATGGCTCCTACCTCGACGGGCTGCGCGAGAAAATCCTCGGCGATGCGCGGCTCTCGCAGGCTTCCCAGGTGGATCTGCTCCAGTTTGTGCAGGGGTATGGCTGGCTCCTGATCGGGGTTATTCTCCTGGTACTCTTCCTGAGCGGCATCTGTTACGATATGCTGATGGCCTACCTCAACAGCTTTTTTAAGCAGCGCGCCTGGAACAGCATTACCCTGGCGGCCGGATTGCTGCCGCCGCTGCTAAGTGCCGGGGCGATCCTGGCGGGATGGGGGTTGGTGGGAGTGCTGGTGGCAATGGCACTGGCTCCGGCGATTGCCGTCCTGCTGGCGGGTTGGCAGGTTGCCCGGTCCTGGGTTAGAACATCCGCAACATCCGCAACATTCCAACATTCCAACGTTCCAACGTTCCAACGTTCCCTACTGCCCCAGGGTTTTGTGCGCTACTCCGGTGTCTCTTACCTGATGACCATGACTGACTATTTGGCAAGCGCATCGTTTGCGGTCTTCCTGGCGCGGGATATCGTTGATGCGGCGCTGCTCTGGGCGGGGGCGAACGTGGTGCGCATGGTGCTGGCCTATCTCTACACACCGATGGTCGGGGTACAGGTGCCGCTCTTCACGCGGGTACGCGCGGGTGAGGGGGGGACGCTGCGGGGCGCGTATAGCTCGCTCATTCGGCTGCAGGTGCTGCTGATGGTGCCGGGCGGTATCGGGCTGATGCTGCTGGCACAGCCGGTAATTATGATCATCAGTCGGCCGGAGTATGCCGCCGCAACGCCGATTGTCTGGGTGCTGGTGCCCTGCCTCTTCCTGGAGTCGCTGCTGACCACGGCCCATAATGCGCTGATCGTCTATGAGCATCTGCGGATTATTGTGATCTCGCGGCTGCTGACGTTGCTGGTGATCGTACCGCTGGCATTGACCCTGCCCCCGCTGCTGGGTCTGGTCGGGGTGGCACTGGCATTTGGCCTGGCGCGGCTGGCAGCCGGTTTCTGGGGAACGGCAAG
>CAKZQX010000028.1 GCA_937141995.1 uncultured Chloroflexaceae bacterium
GCGCCCGACATCGCGCAGCGCGGCCTTGGCCCCCAGCGTGCCGTAGGTGATAATCTGCGCGGTATTCTCGCGCCCATACTTCTGCGCGATATATTCGAGAATCTCGTGGCGGCGGCTATCGGCAAAGTCGGTATCAATATCGGGCATCTCCAGGCGCTCGCGGCTGAGGAAGCGCTCAAACAGCAGCTTATTCTCGACCGGATCCACATCGGTGATACCCAGGCAGTAGAGCACCAGCGACGCGCCCGCCGAGCCACGCGGCAGGCAGGGGATGCCGCGCGAGCGGGCAAACTTCACATAGTCCCAGACGATCAGCATGTAGTCGGGGAAGCCGGTGGCGTTAATTACGTCAAGTTCGTCATCCAGCCGCCGGACATACGCCTCGGGCGGGTTGCCGTTGGTGCGCCGCATCAGTCCCTCTTCGCAGAGATGGCGCAGGTAGGAGGCGGCATCATGCCCTGCCGGGATCTCGAAGGCGGGCAGTTCCACCCGGCCAAAGTCAAGATCGAGGTTGCACATCTCGGCAATCCGCCGGGTATTCTCCATCGGCGCGGTGCCATACCGCTTGAAGCGCTCCCAGATTTCATCACCACTCATGATGTGGTAGCTGTCGTCCATGTCGCGCTTCTTGGCGCAGAGTTCGCCCAGCGTCATGTTGTAGCCCATCGCCAGGATCAGCCGGTGGGTTTCGATATCTTCGCGGCGCACAAAGTGGGTGTCATTGGTGATGATCAGCGGAATGCCCAACTCCTGACCGATGCGCACCAGTTCGTCGTTGATGCCCTCCAGCTCGGGGACATCCTCGTGCAGTTGCAGCTCCAGGTAGTAATTATCGGGGCCGAAGAGATCGCGGTGCCAGGCGGCAATCTCGCGCGCCCGGCTCAGATCGCCCTGCGAAATCGCCTGCGGGATCTCCCCGGCCATGCAGGTGGAGGTGGCAATCAGCCCCTCTTTGTGCTGCTCCAGCAGTTCATGGTCAATGCGCGGCTTGTAGTAGAAGCCGTCCAGATGGGCACGCGTGGTCAGCCGGACCAGGTTGCGGTAGCCCTCCGCATTCTTGGCCAGCAGCAGCGCGTGGTAGTAGTTACGATTCTTCGGGGAGCGGTCGTTGTGCGCACCGGGAGCCATGTAGGCTTCGACGCCGATAATCGGCTTGACACCGGCCTTCTTCGCCGCTCCATAAAACTCCATCGAGCCATACATCACCCCATGATCGGTCAGGGCGATGCTATCCATCTCCAACTCCGCCGCGCGCCCGGCAATCGCCTTCGTCGGCGCGTACCCATCCAGCAAACTATACTCCGAGTGAACATGCAGGTGGACAAAATCTTTCATGAGTTATCCATGGCAATAGTCAGGCTCTCACAGATCAGCGCCCCGGCAACGGCAGGGTCCAGCCGGCAGCCCGGTAGCCGACAGCCGCCAACGGCAAGAAATTCTTTACACTTCGACAGAGGTTCGTAGCTGTGTTTTGACATTCCCGTGGGGCATGCGAACAATCTTGCGTGTCGGGTTGTCTGCCGTTTGGCATCAGGATGCACTGTTCCGGCGCAGCCCGACCCCGGCGGTATGGAATGCAATCGCACCGCCCCAATTATAGCACAGGCATGCCGAGCGAAGATGTATACAGACGGTGGATTTTGTAAGCAATTTTGTGGATAAGTTGTGGATTACTGCCGCTCGATCCCGATAGAGTGCGCAATCACGCGGCCCCGCGCCGGGCAGAAATTTCCGCCGATAGTGACCAGACCGGTCTCCGAAGAGCGGTCTGGTATGGGCACCAGCGTCAAGGGAGGTGCGGCTTGCAGCCGCACACGCGGCCCCGCGCCGGACAGAAATTTCCGCACGGCCGGCCGGCCAATCTCCTGACCGGCGAGAATCAGGGGCAGTTCATCTTAAGCGGTGTAATCGTGGCGCTCCCGGTAGACCGGCAGTTCATCCGGCCCGATCGGGTCGCTGTAGACCTCGATCTGCTGCTCGGGCAGGTTCACAATCCAGTAGCGGGGTACGCCTGCGCGGGCATAGACGCGCTGCTTGAGCGTGCGATCGCGCTGCAGCGTGGTGTCGGCCACCTCGACCACCGGGGCCGGATCCGCCGGTGACGGGTGACGGTCGGCGTAGTCGCGCCGCGCACCGCGCACAATCATGTACATCCGGCTCCGGCTCACTCTCTGCCGTGGTGATGAGCTTCCGGGCATCAACATACCAGCCGGGCGGAACCATGGCAGCCAGGGCATCCCGTAGCAGTTGCGTACACAGGCGGTGCGCCGGTTTTTTCGGCATTTTTAGAACCAGCCATCCTTCCAGCAGTTCAACCGGGTCATCATCGATGAGAATACCCGCGCAGATCATCCGCTGGTACTGGTTGACGCTCAAGCGCCACAGGGGCATCCGCCACCCGCCAATGGTGGAATTAACGCGCGCAACGGCGCAAAGCCGCAGAGGATTTGCAGTTCTTCGCGCCCTTTGCGCCGTTGCGCGCGCTTCTTTATCCGCGAAAGGGCGCGCAACCCGCGAACAAACCGCTTTCGCGTTTTTCGCGCCCTTTCGCCCCTTCGGGTCCAACCGCCTCACCGAATCTGCGTTGTTCGACACGGCACTTTAGCGAGATCCCTCCCTCCGGTCAGGATGCCATGGGGTTTTCAATGTAACATGGCGTGGCACTGCTGCTTCCATCGTTCGTCCTTCGTCCTTCGTCCGCCGTCCTCAGCGTGAGCGCGTCACCCCCACCCGCGCGCAATACGCCGCGACCGGGCAGGTGCTGCAGTGCGGCGAGGTCGGATGGCAAACGTTCTGTCCAAGGGTCACCAGCAGGCCGTTGATCGGAATCCAGTAAGGCTGGGGCAGTTTCTCCCGCAGCGCAAACTCCGTCGCATCGGGAGTCTTTGTCTGCACATAGCCCCAGCGATTGCAGATGCGATGCACATGCGTATCCACGCAGATGCCCGGCAGATGGTGGCCCATCGTCATGACCAGGTTGGCGGTTTTGCGCCCCACCCCCGGCATGGCCAGCAACGCATCCAGATCGGCGGGCACTGTGCCGGCGTACCGCTCGAGCAGCAACTCACAGACCTGGCGGATCGTCCGCGCCTTGTTGCGGTAAAACCCGACCGGGTAGATCAGTTCGGCGATCCGCTCCTCGCTCAACGCCGACAGCGTCCGGGGCGTATCCGCCACCGCGAAGAGACGGGGGGCCGCCACCGCCGTGACGGTATCTTTCGTGCGCAGGCTCAGAATCGTCGCAATCAGCACGCGGAAGGGCGTCTGGGCCGCCGCGCCCATCTGGTCCACCACCGGCTGCTGGTAGCGTGGCATCTCCCGTTCGAGGATTCCCATCACTGCGTCAATATCAAACTCGGCCATGCGATTCTCCCTCCGGTTCGCACGATTATGTAATCCCATTTCCTTGACAGGTTGTGAATCATCGGGTACAACAGAGGGCAGCGTGGCGCAATCTTTTAGGGAGAACCGTACCACGTTGTTAAGCAATAGGGTTACCCATGTCACATTTTCCCTTCCCGGAAACCACGCTCCATGCCCTTGCGCCGGAAGTGCTGGTCTCCTATCGCACCGAGCGCTACCTGGGCGATGATATCAGCGTGAGCATAACCACCTTTGCCCCACCCGACCAGAAGGTGATCCGCCGGGTTTACACCTTGCTGGGAGAGCTGCGGCACCTGGTTGAGCAGTATCAGGACCACCCCGGCGCGATCTTCCCTGCGCTGCAGCAGTTTAGCACGCAAACCGGCTGGAAAGAGCAGATCGGGCGCATCCGCTCCTTGCAGATCAATGCCGACGCGCCGGGCGCAGCCTCAGCCAACCTGGACAAAGTTACCCACGATATTCGCGGCGGCGCGCTGCAAACCCTGGCACTGCAACTGCAGTTTGTTCAACTAGGGCTGGTGGAGAGCCGTGATGTTTTGCAGATGTTTTACCTGGTGCGCGACCATATGAAAATTATGCGCAACGCGCTACCCGATCTTGATCCGCAGCTATATGCACGCGACCGGGACACCAAACTGCACAATGTCGATCTGCTGACTGAGAAGTGGCAACATGCCTCCCTCCGCAGCGAGGATCGGCAGCCGGTGCAGGTGCAGGTGCTGACCAGCTTTGAAGGCAGCGTTTCCGAGCGCTGCCTGGAGTTCTCGGCCCTGGACCGGGTGCTCTACAACCTGATGAATAATGCGCTGCGCAATACCGCCGACGGTCAGGTCAGCCTGGCGATTCTGGCACTGCCTACCACCCAGCCCGACAACCTGCGCTTTGTGGTCGCCAACCGGGTCAGCCCGGCGCAGCAGCAGACGCTGCAGGCGCGCTACAAGGGCCACCTGAGCGATCTGTTCCAGGGTGGCTTTACTACCGGCGGGACCGGCCTGGGTATGCGCATCTGTGCCGACTTTGTGCGCAATGCCTACGGCCTGACCAATATTGACCAGGGCATCAGCAACGGGTATCTGGGAACGCGGTTGCTCGACGACTATTTTGTAGCCTGGTTTCACTGGCCCATCGCCGGGGATTAGCCGTCCGTGTGCGGCAGCATGGCTACCGCACTCCATAAAACCCCTTCAGCGCTGGGTGCGGGTTGTGCGTTGCGCCAGCCAGGTGCCCAGGACCAGGGGCTGTCGCTCACGCTGACGCTGCCCGATAGCCCGCTCACGGTGCTGGCGAATGCCGATACCCTGCGCAGCGCTTTCCAGAATCTCATCGACAACGCTATCGATGCCTCG
>CAKZQX010000029.1 GCA_937141995.1 uncultured Chloroflexaceae bacterium
GGGGTGGTGATACCCGTGGTGGCTCCCCCCGCTCGGTCGCCGGCACCGGGTCCGGCACCGGATCTGGAACTGAACCCCGACAGAACCGCAGCCGACAACATACGAATGGCGATGCAACGCCTGATGGTCCATCAGGCCAGCGTGGTAGCCGTAATCGCAGTAGTCGTGCCCGGAGTGGTGGCGGTGGCGGTAGCGGTAGCGGTGGAGCCGGCAGTGGAGCCGGCGGTGGGCCTGGTCGCCAGAGCGGTGGTGGGCCTGGTCGCCAGAGCGGCGGTGGGCCTGGTCGCCAGGGCGGCGGTGGGCCTGGTCGCGGTGGGCCTGGTCGCGGTGGGCCTGGTCGCGGTGGGCCTGGTCGCGGTGGGCCTGGTCGCGGTGGCAGTGCCAACCGTGGAACTGCGCAGCGGCAGGCTGCGCCCCGGCCTCCTGTACGCCCGCGTGGTCCGATTGAACTGCCTCCCAATATGACGGTGCGGGAGTTTTCGGAGGCAACCGGTATCGGTGCTGCCGAAATTCTCAAGGCGTTGATGAAGGGCGGCGTTATCGCCAATATTAACCAGCAGATTGATTATGAAACTGCAGCCGTGATTGCCACGGATTTTGGCCTGGAAACCAAAGAACTGGTTCCTGAGAAAATTGCCAATGTGGTCGAGAATATTTCCGATGTTCTGGTGGCGCAAGATCCCAAGAAGATGCGTGTCCGTCCACCAGTTGTCACCATTATGGGACATGTCGATCACGGGAAGACCAAGTTACTTGATGCCGTCCGTTCGGCGCGGGTCGCCGAGGGTGAGGCCGGGGGGATTACCCAGCATATCGGCGCATACCAGATCGAGGATCACGGGCGGAAGATTACCTTTCTGGATACACCCGGTCACGAGGCATTTACGGCGATGCGAGCCCGTGGCGCGCAGGCCACCGATATTGTTGTGCTGGTGGTTGCCGCCGACGACGGTGTGATGCCGCAAACACTGGAAGCGATTGCCCATGTGAAGGCGGCGGGTGTTCCGATGATCGTTGCCATTAACAAGATTGACCTGGCGGCGGCGAACCCGGACCGGGTCAAGCAGGAACTGGCAATGAATGAAGTGGTGATCGAGGAGTATGGCGGGAATGTGCCCTGTGTCGAAGTGTCGGCCCGCCAGAAGATCAATATTGATGGTCTGCTGGAGATTATCCTGCTGGTTGCCGACCTGGAAGATCTAAAGGCTAATCCCGATGCGCAGGCAGTCGGTACGATTATCGAAGCCGAGCTTGATAAGAACCGGGGTCCGGTTGCGACGGTGCTGGTGCAGAACGGTACTCTACGACCCGAAGATAATGTACTGGTCGGCGCGGTGCCGGGCAAGATTAAGATGATGTTCAATGAGACGGGGAAGCGGCTCCGCTTTGCGGAACCGGCGATGCCGGTTGAGATTCTGGGTTTGGAAGGGGTCCCCCAGGCGGGCGATATTCTTCAGGTGATGGATGATCTGCAGATTGCGCGTGAGATTGCCGTGCAGCGGCAGCGGCAGGAGCGGATGGAAGCGATTGCCAGCAGCAGTTCGCGCGGCCCCAGTCTGGATGAACTGTTCAGCAGTATTCAGCAGGGGCAGATCAAAGAGTTGAACCTGATCCTGAAGGCCGATGTGCAGGGCTCGATTGGAGCGATTGAGCATCAGATTAACCAGTTGAACCAGAACCAGGATGAGGTGCAGATTCGGGTAATTCACAAAGGGACCGGGACGATCTCGCAGAGTGATGTGAACCTGGCAGTTGCCAGTCGGGCGATTATCGTTGGCTTTAACGCACGACCGGATGTCACCGGGCGACGCTCTGCCGAGCAGCATGGCGTGGATATCCGCTACTATAATGTGATCTACAAGCTCACCGAGGATATCAAGAATGCCATGACCGGCCTGCTCGATCCTGAATATAAAGAGGTTATTGAGGGCTACTCCGAGGTACGCGAGACATTTCGGCTACCTTCGCGGGAAGTCGTGGCCGGTCTCTTTGTCACCGATGGGCACGTCACGCGTAACCTGAGTGTGCGCGTGTTGCGTAGCGGTGTGGTGCAGCATACCGGGCGGATCAGCAGTCTCAAGCGTTTCAAGGATGATGTGCGCGAGGTATTGGCAGGCTACGAGTGTGGTCTGGTGGTGGAAGGCTTCCCCGGCGTCCAGGTGGGCGATACGATGGAGTTCTTCCGCACGGAGCGGGTTACGCGCGCGGCCTGATCAAGGACAGAAGTTATGCGGAGGACGTTCAAATCAGGCGTTTGATGCTGGTAGCATTGCACTTGCCGGAGGCGCTATCCGCTTCCAACCGTGGGACCACGTACGTCGTATCGGTTACGGGACGTACGTGGTCGTCCATCCGGTCAAACGTCCGGTTTGCATGTCAACCGCGTACGTCCTGTCAATTAAGGCTACCATGTCCGCATCTCTGTGCGAACATGGTAGATGCTGGGATAGACCATGTCACGACGGACAAAACAGGTTGCCGATAGTATCCAGCGCGTGCTGGGTGAAACGATCCAGTTTGAGTTGAAGGATCCGCGGGTCAGCTTCGCCACCGTTGTCGGTGTGGAGGTCAGTGCGGATCTGCAACACGCGCGGGTACGTATCTCGGTAATGGGAGATGAGACGCAACGCACGGAGACGATGCAGGGTCTCCAGCGGGCGAGGGGATTTTTACGGCGGCGGGTGGCGGAAGAGTTACGCCACATGCGTTTTATTCCCGAATTACACCTGGAACTCGATACTTCACTGGACTACTCGATGCGTATTGATGAGGTACTGCGTGAGGTTGCTCGCGAGCGCGAGCAGCGGGTAGAGGATGTGGAAGAAGTGCCGGAGACCGGAGAACACAGCCTGGACGAGGGTCGAAGTGAAGAATAATGCGTTTGCCCGCCGGGTTGCGTCCGCCGTGCGCTGCTCTGTTTTATGAATGGTCCTGATGTCTACTTCAAAAAGCGGATTGCGTATCGGGTGCGTGATCAGTCGTTTGCCTTTGATGTGGCGCATACGCTGTTCTCTTCATTTCAGATTGATGTGGGAACGGATCTGCTCCTGCGCACTCTGGATGTCACCGCACCCCGGCGCATCCTTGACCTGGGGTGCGGTGCCGGCGTCATCGGCATTGTCCTGGCGCGCTGCTTCCCGGCGTCCGAGGTCATCATGGCCGACAGCAATCTCCTGGCGGTGCGCTATGCGCGGCACAACTGTACCCTGAATGAGACGCACAACACCCGGGTGCTGGGGAGTGTGGGGTTGGAACAGGTGCCCGTCGGGACGTACGAGCTGATTGTGTCGAATATCCCGGCAAAAATCGGCGATGAAGCCATTGAGCATGACTTTATCCTCGCGCCGTTTGCGCGACTGGCTCCTGCCGGCGAATTCTGGTTTGTGGTTGTAAGTGGCCTGAATCGGTTGATACCCGGTATCGGTACCCGACACCAGCTTAAACTCAAGGAAGTTAAAAAACGTTCCGGCCACACGGTGTACCGTTTGCAGAAACCCGAGGAAGACAAAACAGTATGATTTACACAGACCCGACCGCTGCTGCGCCCGCGATTGCCGCCGAACTTGAGCGCGCCGGGCGCATTTTGCTGCTCTCACATATCAATCCCGATGGTGATGCCATTGGCTCGATGCTGGGGCTCCGGCATGCTCTGCGCGACCTGGGGAAGACACCGATTGCGCTGGCGTCGTCGGATATTCCTTCCTATGCCGAAACCCTGCCGGGGATTGAGCATGTGCAGGTCTACACGCCAGGCACGGCGCTGCCGGAAGCCGATCTGATCTGGATGGTGGATACCGCCAGCCTGGAGCGGGTCGGGCCGGTGCATACGGAGCATGCCGAACATCTGCGCGCACAGCCGCTAGTGATTGTCGATCATCATGTGACGAATGACGGTGCGGGTCGGGTCAACCTGATTATGTCGCAGGCGGCCTCGACTGCCGAGGTACTCTACCTGCTCCTGCGGGCGCTGGAGGCACCGATCTCACCCAAGGCGGCAACCTGTCTGCTGCTGGGGTTGACCACCGATACGCAGAGTTTTCAGACAAACAGCACTAATCCGCAGTCGCTGCATGTGGCGGCCGAACTGCTTAAGGCGGGCGCGCAGCATCGCGCGGTTGTCGATGCGGTCTACTATGCGACGCCCTACAGCACGGTGCAACTGATCGGACAGGCGCTCAGCCGGATCGAGCGGGATGGTGCGCTGATCTGGACCTATGTCTCACAGGAGATGCTGCGCCAGACGGGGGCCGAGGATGAGGCCAGCGATGATGTGGTCCAGGTGATGCAGCGGGTGGCCGGAGTACGCGCCTGTATTCTCTTCAAGGAGCGTGCCGGTGGCGATATCAAGATCAGCCTGCGCTCATCGCCGGGGATTGATGTTGCCGCGATTGCCAAAACCTGGGGCGGCGGCGGGCATACGCAGGCAGCCGGCGCAACCCTGGCGATGGATCTCGACGCGGCCCGGCGGGAAGTGATTCCGGCGGTACAGTCCGCACTGGCGGAGAAGCCGTAGTCCGTAGTCCGTAGTCCGTAGTCCGTAGTCTGTATCCCGTACTCATCAGAATACGGACTACAGAGTACGGACTTCGGCCTACGCAATACAGTTCATGCAAGGTTTTCTCAATATTAATAAACCGCTGGGCATTACCTCCCACGATGTTGTTGCGCGGGTGCGGCGGCTGGTGGGGCGCGGCGTCAAGGTTGGGCATGCCGGGACGCTGGACCCGGCG